>QNDP01000174.1 GCA_003645975.1 Candidatus Hydrothermota bacterium
AATCGGGGTCGTGGCGCCTGCGCCGCTCATTCATAAACCTCGTCAAGCCCTTGCTGGAAAAGGAATTTAACACCGGCATGAAAATGCAGTTCATCTCCGTTCAAGAGTTCAATCGAACGGAGACAGAACTTAAAAAATTGGCCAATAAGTTGCTGGGCATGATCCGATCATTCGGTTTCGAGGACAAAGTTCAAGCCAACCTGTTGAAATCGCTCGAACGCATAGCAGGAGGGGACATCAAAAGCGGCCTTTCGTTTAAAGTTTGGGCTGGCGATCCGTCGAAGATAGCTAAGGGAGGTAGCAAATTACATCCTGAAATTCTGAAGACTTTTGAGGAGGTTAGGGCGCTTAGAGACCGCTGGGCTTTCCTGCGCGCCCATGTAGATGTGGCCTATTACAAAAAACTTACCGATGCGGTCAAAAACGAACTCGAATATCTGAAGCAAAGAAAAAAACTGGTCTTCATCGACGAACTTAATGTCAAAGTGAGAGAATTTATGGAACGGCTTGCCAATGTCCCTTCGGTTTTCTTCCTTTTGGGCGAAAAGCTGTTCCATTTTCTGATCGACGAGTTTCAGGACACAAGTATCTTGCAATGGAGTAACTTACGTCCGATCATCGAAGAGGCCTTGTCGAAAGGCGGTTCGCTTTTCGCGGTCGGTGATCAAAAACAGCTCCTCTTCAGATTTAGGGGCAGCGATTATGGCCTTTTTGAAAAGGCAATCGGTTCCTTTCCAAGCGTGCCCTCCGAGCAGGTCTATCTTGCATCCACAAAGACAAACTGGCGCAGCCGTAGAACCATTGTGGAGTTCAACAACAAGGTCTTCGACAAGAAAAACATTTCACGGCTGTTCGAGCTTGTAGGTCTCGACGAACTCGACCTTTCCGAGATCTACGATGTTCCGCCACAGTCAGTTCCGAATTCACCCGATAGGGATGGGGGATTCGTCTATGCAGAGGTCATAAAGTGGACTGATGCCGACGAAAAAGAGGAGCTTATACGACAAAAACTTATTGACACTCTGAAATCGGACATTTTGCTCCGCTACGAGCCGCGTGAAGTGGCCATTTTGGTCAGAAAAAACTCTGAGGGCGAGAAGATAGCTCAATGGCTTGTCGCTGAAGGCATTCCAGTGGCATCAGAGAGGAGCCTCGACATACGCAAAGACCCGATCCTTATAGGCCTGCTGTCATTCCTGAAATTTTTGGATACACCTGCTGACGATGTCTCCTTCTTCGGTTTCGTCCTCAGCGACATTTTCACAAAAGCAGCCAATTTGGACAAAGAGAAAGTCATACGGTGGGCTGAGACGAAAAGGTTCGGGCTACCCAACCCATCCACCAATGAACTCGTTCTGTTCCAAGAAAATGCACCCAAAAAGCCGGCCTATGTCTCTTTCAGAGAGGACTTTCAATCGATATGGGAACAATGGATCGACGAATTTTTTGTGAATGTGGGCTTTCTGCCTCCTTACGACCTCGTGAACAGAATCATCCGAAAGTGGAGGGTTCTCCAGCACTTCCCACATGTCGAAGGTCATCTGATGCGCCTATTGGAAATCTTGAGGGTTCAGGAAGACATCGGTTTCGGCTCCCTATCCGCTTTTATAGAAACCTTGAATTCCGGTTATGACGACGAAAAGTTCTATGTTCCAGCCCCAGAAGAGCTTAACTCTGTCAGAATCCTGACCGTCCACAAAGCAAAAGGACTGGAGTTCAATGTTGTCATAGTGCCTTTTGCGGAACTACGCATAAAACAAAGGAGTGGAAGCGACAAAGGCCAGACATTACATATCCGTGTGGACTCAAACGGTGCATATCCTTGGAAAAGGGTGTCCTTGCGGAATGTCGATACCTTTGAGTCATATCGAGAGATAACACTTCGGGAGGATGCACATAACCTGTTGGACGAGCTGAATATTCTCTATGTGGCGATGACCCGTCCGAAAGACGAACTCTATGTGTTCATCAACATCAAAAACCGAGAGCAATCGAATAAGGGCAAGGGTCAACAAAAGAGTAAGTCCAAAAGGCGGAACAGCAAAAGCCCCGGCGAATTGGTGCGGGCTTTGATCTTCGATGTCTTTGGAATCGATGAGGATCAGAATGTCTTGACTTTCGGTCGAAAAGTGGCTCAAGCCCAAAAGCCTGTCGAGAGAATTTCGGAGCAACGGGAAGTTCCTGTGAGTTCAAGGACATGGCATGTCGGCATCGTGCGCGAATCCATTCCGGTTGAAGATGTTATTGGTCGAAGGTTTGAAGCTATCAGAAGAGGAGAATTCATCCACCGTGCACTTGCCAAAATCGATAATTTTTTGAGGACATGGGACTTACCGTCTTTAAAAAATGCCCTAACGAAGTCCCTTTATGCGGCGCTCTCGTATTTTCCAGAATTTGAAGACGAGATCGACGAAATAGCACAGGAATTGGCCGAGAACCTGACTCAACTTTCGGGCATATCGCAGTGGTTCCTGACGCCACCCGGGACAAAAGTTCTGTGTGAAAAGGAAATCATCGATGCCAATGGAAAAACGCTTCGTATCGACAGGTTGCTCCTGTCAAAGGACGAAGCGGTGATCATCGAATACAAGACGGGCGAACCGGTTGATGCACAACATGTCAAGCAGGTGGAGCACTATATTCGCACAATATCGAGGATATACCCCGATTTATCCGTTTCCGGATTCCTGCTTTACCTCGATAAGCCGCTTCTCATCAATGTGAAACAGTGAATTTCACGGTTTCCTTCCACAGGACTAATCACAGACTCGTTTTTCAGTAAATTGAAGGGACAGAACCCGATGGAATATAATCAAAACCGCTATGGAATTGAACAAACTGTCGATTCAGGAATTTCATGAAGGGATAAAAGCCAAAAAGTTCAGTATCGAGGATGTTGTTCGGGCTGTTTTGAATAGCATCTGCGACAATGAACCCACGATAAACGCCTACATCTCGGTATTTGAGGACGAGGCTTTGAACCGCGCAAAGGAATTGGACAGCAAACTCACCGAAGATATCCCTCCGCTTTACGGTGTTCCGATAGCGGTCAAAGACAATATAAACTTCAGAGGGCACGAAACTACCTGTGCATCAAAGATTTTGAAGGGATACATCTCGCCTTACAACGCCACCGTTGTCGAAAGGCTCCTGAAACAGAACGCCATCATCATCGGCAAGACGAACATGGACGAATTCGCTATGGGGTCATCGGGCGAATATTCGGCATTTGGTCCGACGAGAAATCCGATAAATCCGGAATATGTGCCGGGTGGATCATCGAGCGGTTCTGCGGCCGCTGTTGCAGCAGGCGAAGCGATAGCCGCACTCGGTTCTGACACCGGCGGATCGATCAGATTGCCTGCGTCATACTGCGGACTCGTCGGATTTAAGCCGACTTATGGGATGGTGTCACGCTACGGCTTGGTCGCTTTCGCATCATCGCTCGACCAAATTGGACCAATTACGAGGAATGTCTCTGACGCAGCTATACTTTTTGAAGCGATCGGCGGGTTCGACCCTCACGACTCTACCTCGGTCCAAAAAGATGTCCCATCGGCCGCAAGCCTTTTTGAAGGCCTGAGCGATGTCAAACTCAGGATCGGAATTCCGAAAGAGTATTTTTCCGAAGGACTTGACCCAGATGTGGCGGCTGTGATCGAAAACGCTCTAAAACAGCTTGAAGCCAATGGACACAAACTGATCGATCTGTCGCTTCCGCATGTCAAATATGCCATAGAAACTTACTATCTCATTGCTATGTCTGAAGCTTCGTCAAACTTGGCACGATATGACGGTGTCCGATACGGCTTTCGGCGCTCTCGGGACGAACTCGACGAGATGTATAAGGCGACGAGGACAGAAGGATTTGGCCCGGAGGTCAAAAGGCGGATAATGATCGGAACTTTCGCTCTATCGGCAGGTTATTACGATGCCTATTACCTCACTGCGACCAAAGTCCGACGACTGATAAAAATGGATTTTGAAAAGGCTTTTGAAGATGTAGATGTCATTGTTGGGCCAACTTCGCCTGTGCCGCCTTTCAAATTGGGAGAACGCCTGACCGATCCGATTTTGCTATATCTCGTTGATATTTACACTGTTACGGTCAACCTCGCTGGCCTTCCTGCAATCTCGATTCCGTGCGGGACAACCAACGATGGGCT
>QNDP01000175.1 GCA_003645975.1 Candidatus Hydrothermota bacterium
AAAATTTGGTGGCCATAGGCGTCACCGGGACAAACGGCAAGACAACGACCACCTTCATCCTCAAAAACATCTTTGAGCAGCAGGGGTTTAGATGCGGACTCATAGGAACCGTTGAGTATGACCTGATTGTCGAAAAGGTCGAGGCGGTTCACACAACACCGGAGTCAAGGGATATTCAGGAAATGCTGTCAAAGATAGTGAGCGGCGGTGGGCGGGCGGCTGTCCTTGAGGTTTCATCCCATGCTCTTGAGGAATATCGTGTTGCAGATGTCGATTTCGACATAGGCGTGTTCACCAACCTTACGAGAGATCACCTCGACTTCCACAAAACTTTCGCAAATTACAGAGACGCAAAGGCAAAGCTTTTCAGGATGGTCAAGAGCGCTGCCTTCAACGCCGATGATCCGAATCACGGATTTTTTGTCTCGGTTTTCAAGGAGTCCCGTCGAGGCGGCCGATTTTTGACCTACGGCATCGAGGACGGCGATGTCAGAGCGGAGATCATCGAAAATTCGCTTTCGGGCACGGTGATCCGAATTAGGGGTGCGATTGACGGAACCGCAAAACTCAAAATCGTAGGGATTTTCAATGTTTACAATGCACTTGCGGCGGCATCTGCGGCTCTGCTCGCCGGGATTTCGAAACAGGCCATCGTCGAGGGGATCCAGACGGTCGAAAGGGTGCCCGGCAGGTTCGAGGTCATCGAGGCCGACGGTTTCTTCGTGATAATCGACTATGCGCACACACCGGACGCACTCGAAAAGTTGTTGAAATCGGTAAAATTGTTGAATCCTCAGAGGATTATAGTGGTGTTTGGAGCCGGCGGCGAAAGGGATAGGGGCAAAAGGCCGTTGATGGCCAAAGCAGTCGAAAAGTTCGCAGACCTCGCCGTCGTTACCTCCGACAACCCGCGCTCGGAAGACCCGAAACTGATTGCGGCTGAGGTGGTCTCTGGATTTAGAGTGTTCAAACCCCTTGTGGAACTTGACAGGAGGAAGGCCATAGAGAAGGCGTTAAACCTTGCACAAGAGGGAGATGCTGTCGTGATAGCTGGCAAAGGACACGAACGCTATCAGATCATCGGGAAAGAACGGATTCCCTTCAGCGACCGAGAGGTGGTCATGGAGTTGATTTCGGAGAGATCACATGCAGTTTCATAGACATCTACCCTTCCAGAAGTAGTTCTGTGGATAGGGCGAGCTGAGTGTTGTTTCCTTTGGCACATCAGGGATTTCGATTTAAGTTGCGTTTATTCTGAGCGATGCGTTTTGATTTGCGAAAGATTTTCAATTTTTGGCCTTATGTTGACCGAACCTGTTGGCGCAACTTATAATTCCGCAGCCTTCAAACCAACCCAAAAGTAGAGGTGATGTCGATGAGTCTTCTTGAAAAGATCGATTCGCCGCAGGACTTAAAGGAATTAAGTTTGGATGAATTAAAGCAACTCGCCGAAGAGATTCGCGAATACATCATCGATGTCGTCAGCAAGAACGGTGGGCATCTTGCACCCGATCTTGGGGCAGTCGAGCTCACACTTGCACTTCACTATGTTTTTGATTCGCCGACAGATAGGCTCATTTGGGATGTCGGGCATCAGGCCTATGCCCACAAGATAATCACGGGGCGCAGAGAGGCATTCAAAACTTTGAGACAATTTGGCGGAATAAGCGGTTTTTTGAAACGAACCGAGAGTCCTCATGACATCTTTGGAGCAGGCCATGCGGGCACAGCGCTCTCCGCAGCAATGGGCATCGCAACCGCAAGGGACATCAAAGGCGAGGAGTGGAAGGTCATCGCCATCGTCGGGGACGGTGCACTGACGGCCGGAATGGCGCTCGAAGCGCTTAATCAGATTGGCCAGATCAAACGGGACATGATAATCGTCATAAACGACAACAAGATGTCCATCGACGAAAATGTGGGCGCATTGTCCAACTACTTTGCAAAAATTGTAACTTCGCCGATTTACAACAGGTTTAAGGAAGATGTCTGGGAGCTGCTCGGAAAGCTACCGTCCCGTTACCTGTCTTTGAGAGCGCGTGAAGTCGCCCGAAAGATCAAAGAGACGCTTCAACACTTCGCAGTCCCATCGATTCTCTTCGAGGAACTCGGTTACAGATATGTCGGACCCTTCGATGGTCATGACCTCAAAATACTTATCGATTCGTTTGAACGGGTCAAAAACCTAAAAGGCCCGACGATCGTCCACGTTCTCACCCAAAAGGGCAAAGGCTATCCCCCTGCCGAAAAGAATCCGGAGTTCTATCACGGACTGGGTCCGTTCGACAAGAAGACCGGGCGTCCGCTGAAGAAGCCCGGAGAGCCGCCGCGCTACACGAAAGTCTTTGGTCAGACACTACTTGAGTTAGCCAAAAAGGACGAGAAAATTGTGGGAATAACAGCGGCAATGCCGCTCGGCACAGGGCTGAACTACCTGCGCGATGAGATACCCGAACGGTATTTCGATGTCGGCATAGCCGAACAACATGCTGTTACTTTTGCGGCCGGCCTTGCCGTCGAAGGGTTTAAACCGTTTGCAGCGATCTATTCCACATTTCTCCAGCGCGCCTTCGATCAGATAATCCATGATGTTGCGTTGCAAAACCTTCCTGTGAGGTTTGCCCTCGATAGAGGCGGGTTGGTCGGCGAGGACGGACCTACCCATCACGGTGTGTTCGACTTGGCTTATTTGAGGCTTATCCCGAACATGGTGGTGATGGCTCCGAAGGACGGCGAGGAGCTGAAAGATATGATTTTGACCGCTGCTGAATACAACTATGGGCCGATAGCGTTTAGGTATCCGCGCGATAAGGTGCCATTTCCGCCGAACCCCGAACGCAAACCCGAACTTTTGACCATCGGGAAGGCCGAGATTTTGAGAGACGGGGGAGATGTCCTAATACTTGCAATAGGTTCGATGGTGATTCCGAGCGAAAGAGCTGCTGAGTTGCTCGAAAAAGACGGAGTTTCCGCCACAGTCGTCAACGCCCGATTCGTGAAACCGTTGGATGAGGAGTTGATCCTTGATCTGGCTTCGAGTGTGCGGGCGGTCATCACGGTTGAGGAGAACAACCTGCCCGGCGGCTTTGGTAGCGGCGTCCTTGAACTGCTGATGAGGAAAAAGCTTCTGAAACCTGTGTTGAACATTGGGATACCCGATGAATTTGTTGAACACGGACCGCGCTCGAAACTGCTCGAGGTGGTTGGCCTCACGCCTGACGGGATCTACCGACAAATCAAGGAGTTCTTAAATGATCTGTGAACAGTGTCGGAAACGCAAAGCCGAAATCCTTTTCATAGAGGTGATCGGTGATAGAAAAAGGGTCTTGAGGCTGTGTAACGAGTGTGCCGAGCAGATGGCAACCGGCTATGTGCCCGGAAAGGCCGTGATAGCCGAAAGCGGGCCTGTCGATCTGAGCAAAATGTGTCCGTATTGTGGCCTTACATACAAGGATTATCGGTTCAAAGGGCAGTTCGGTTGCGCTCAGTGTTACACGACCTTCATCGAAACTGCACTCCATGATTTAGGCAAAATTCACGGAACCACCAAATACCGGGGAAGACCCTATATCAGGGATCAGAACCTTTTTATGAAGTTCGAGGAGATAGTGGCGTTGGAACAGCAGTTGAAGGCGGCGTTGCGCACTGAGGACTTTGAACGTGCCGCTCGTCTTAGAGACAAAATCAAGGTGATTGAATCGAAAATTTTGGAAAGACTATGAAACTGGAAGAGCTGATTTCAAAACCACCATCTTGGTTGAGAGGCGATGTGCCTCTGGCTGACAAAGTTATCTTCTCCAGAGTCCGTATCGTCCGCAATCTGATGGATTTTCCGTTTCCCAATCAAAGCACGCCTGAAAACCTCAAAGCAGTCCTCATGCGATTGGAAGTTGCTTCGAGGTATGTAACTCCTTTGCATCCTTATATCACGGTCAATTTTGAGGATGCGCCCAGCGAGGTGCGCTCGATCCTGCTGGAAAGAGGTGTGCCGATCTCTTCATCATTGCTCAAAGAGACGCCACTCTATGGGAGAGCAGTGTTCATAAGAGAGGACGAACGGATGGTTGTCATGGTCAATAACGAAGACCATATAACGATACAGGCCACCATGCCCGGACTTGCACTTAAAGATGCACTGAACCTTGCACTTTCGGCCGTCGA
>QNDP01000176.1 GCA_003645975.1 Candidatus Hydrothermota bacterium
AACTTTGAAATCGATGAAGTTGGCAGAAAATCTGCCCAAATTCATTCCGTTTTCGTCGAACTTGGCCATTTCACCGGAATTTATGAACATCAGGCCGATCGTCATCTCGCGGAACTGCCCTGCCAGAGTCCCGTATTTGACATCAGCAAGGTATGATGTCCCTGAAAATGCGTATCTTACGGATGGAACAACGGCGGGATTGTTGATCGAAGCGAATGCATCGTCCTCGAACGACACCAGTCCGTAACCGAAGATGCTTTCGTATGGCGACTTGGGCAATTTCACGAAGTTGTAACCGAAATCGAGACCATAGAGCCGTATCGTCAGGATTACAAAAACGATGAAGCTAAGTCTTCTCTTCATGAAACCCTCCTCGTTTGCGTGGATGTTTAAGATTTTGGCACAAATAGGGTTGTGATGGTAAAAGCTCGAATGAGGCAAGTCAAGCTCGTGCCGTCCCACAAGGTGTGGAGCCGGCCTTTGGGCAAATTGTGGATGACTATAAAATCTCAAACAATCGAGCGAACGGGTCGAGATTATGTTCACAAACTTTTTGATAGAAATTGCTATCCTCATCGGACAACTCGCTTTCGTTCCGGCGGATTCTATAGGCCTTAGACCCGTTTATCGACTTTATGCTCAAGAGGACACCAGTGAAATTGAGAGATGGAACGCCATCGAGAGGAACCCTTTGGAAATCATTTACATGAAAAGCGATTCGGGCATAATGGTCTGGGGAATCAAAAAGTTCGGGATAGCAATAGGCCAAAGTGTCGAATTCAGGCAGTCAATGGAAGTGCGCATCAAAGGCCAACTTAACGATTCGACAGAGGTCAGCGGACACATCGTCGATTCCGACCTATCGACAACCGCAGTTGTCGCACAGGAGCCATCCGAATTCGACCGCATCTACATCAAAACGAGCTCTCCGAGATTTACCGTCCAAATAGGCGATATAGCGCCGTTCGGTATAGACCCAAGTCTGCGAGTTCAAGGGGTTTACGGAAAGGTCAATCTTAGGAGATACGGGCTTGAAATTTCATCGGCATACGGGACAAGCAGATCCATAGTTCACACAATGGGGTTCAGCGGAAAGAGCGGCTTCCAAGGGCCTTATGAACTCAAGGGCAAGTTCGGCGAAAAGGTGCAGGTCATTCCGGGAAGCGAACATGTGTCTTTAAACGGCCGAACGATGGAACGCGGCTTCGACAAGGATTATGTCATCGATTACGATGCAGCGACTATAACTTTCACGCCGAAAAGGACGATACACGAAGGTGATACGATCGTTGTCAGGTTCGCTTATCGACAGTTTGAGTTCGACAAGATTTTGAGAGGCATCGAATTGTCCCACAACGGATTGGACATAAGGGTGATCGATCGATGGGACGATGTCTCGCATATCAACGATGCGGAAAGGCGAAAGCTTGCCCAGCTCGGCGACAGCGCTGGCCTTGTCAGCGGTGGGACTTATGTCGGCGAAGGCAAGGGCGATTATGTTTGGCAAGGCGACCATTTTGAATTCGTCGGCGCAGGCAATGGAGATTATGTCGTTGAATTCCAATATGTTGGGGAGAACAAAGGGGACTATGTCTATGACCCGCTCTCCATGAATTTCAGATTTGTTGGAAACGGAAACGGGGATTTCATTGCGGCAAAACGGGTTGAACCCCCGGAATGGAACAGGTTCGTTGGACTGGAATTTGAAGGGCGGTGGCTCAAACTCAAGGTCAAATCGGTCTTCAAAGACAGGAACATATTGGCTGACGGTGAGATGCACAGAGGCATCGACGGAGAGGCCAGAATGCATTGGGATGAAATCGATTTCGGAAACGGAACCCTCAAAATAGGCCTATCGCTTGGAGGATATGACGGACTCGACCAGCTCGATGGCATCACGCCGTTCAAGCCGAACCGATGGCTCGATGCGGATGCCGTGTGGAACTTTGAGCGATGGAGTCTCGGAGTCTCAGGCCATTCTGAGCGGAGAACTCAGGGATACTGGATGGATTGGTCAAAGGCCATCTTGACGAGGCACATCTCCAAATCCATATCGATTTCGACCGAAATCATGGCCGAAAATGCATCAACCCATCGATTTAAGTTGATTGGACTGAACGCATTGATGCACAAGAGGTTTTTGACATTGTCCCTGTCCACAAAGGCATATTTTGGGGACTCCACATCGAAGGAGGTCGCCCTCTCGGCGCTCGGCAGGCGGTTCCAAGCCAATGTGATCCACAAAAACAGGGACGGAAAATCTGAACTGATGGCGGATGTCAACTTTTCGGTCTCGGCCTTCGGTTTAGATATGTCGTTCAGCGGAAATTACTTCAAGTCAGATTCGGCGGAACGGAAGAGCTTTTTGGCGTCGTGGACATCGAGATACGGGTTTTGGGGCGGCCTGACACTCACAAACGGCATTGAAAAACAGAGACTTGTGAGATACAAACTGGTTGGAGAGGGACGCGGAAACTATTCCTATGATCCGCTCACCGGCAGGTATTATCCTGATGACGGCGGAAGTTATGTCAAGGAAGTGATTTATGTCCCTTCTGGACGCGAAATTCAGCGAAAAAGCGTGAATTTGGGGATGAACCGCCCACTCTCGAAAAAAGTCGAACTCACACTTTTCGGATCCTTCGAGGACGAAGGCGATCAGAACAGGTTGAGATCAAACATCGGAATGTCTTGGCATGTTTCTGACAAATCCACACTTCGGTTTAACAACAGCCTTTTCCGAGAGGATGGAAACTGGGAGATGTCTCTCAGGAGGTCGAACAGTGAAGTTGTCCTCGAACATGACCACTGGTTTGTCGGCCTCAGATCGGAATTTTCGCGGACTATCAGCCATCTGACGAGCTATCGAGATGCAAAAACGATTTTTTCCGGCCGTAGAAGCCGATTTGGAAGCTTGTCATTGAGTTTCAAAAAGATAAATGCAGCATCCCCTCCGCTTTACGAGTCCATTTTGCTCGATGTCTGGAGCTTTGAGCCGACCGTCTCGCTAAAAATCAAAGAAATTTCGGTCTCCCTGAACGGAGAGGTCCATTATGGAATCCTCAAAAACTTTGTTGAGGAGCCGCAGCGTCTATCCCGAATCCTTCCAATAGGTTGGGGATATAGGTATTCCTTGAACCTTCAAAGGAAGGTCGGCCGAAAATCGATCTTAAAACTCAAATTGAGCGGCGACAGGTTCAAAACAAGGTTCAACGCTGATGTCGAGCTGAGGTTTTGAGTCGGTGTTAAAATCACAAAATTTTTGTGAGTTCGTCCCTGTGATAGACCGGCAGATCCGCCAATTTGCCGTCCTTCAGCATCTTCAATCCGAAATCCTTTGGCTTGATTTCGCCTATCCGTCGGACAGGTATCCCGTTGGAGAGGACGGCGGATTCTACGGACTCGGCGCATTCGGGCGGGACGACGATCAGAAGTGCTCCCGACGCAAGGAGGCCAAGCGGGTCGATGTGGAAGTATCGGCAGAACTCTCTCGTTTCGCGGTAAATAGGGATGTCTTCGAGTGATATGAGCAGTCCGACATCGCTCGCCGTCGCCAACTCGAACAGTGCTGTGGCGAGTCCGCCCTCTGTCGGGTCGTGCATGGCATGGACACAGCCTGTTTCAGAGGCGATCAGCGCCTCTCTGACCACCGAGATACCGGGCTCTGCCGTGAATTTTGCCGCTTTTTCGACGAGTTCCTTTCCAAAAATCCTTTCAAGCTCCTCGCTTTTCTCTTTGGCGATGATCGATGTCCCTTCGATCGCAATCCCTTTGGTCAAAAGGATGACATCGCCCACTTTTGCATTGCTCGAAGTGATCAGCCGGCCTTTCGGCGCAAAACCGAGCATAGTCCCGATGGCTATCGGTCTGTCAATGCCGTAGGTGATTTCCGTGTGTCCACCGATCACGCTGACTTCCAGAGAACGGGACGCCGACGCTATCGAATCGAAGATCTTGTTGACAAGTTCAGCATCTGTGAGGTTTTCGGGCAGTAGGAGCGTAACGATGAGGTATTGCGGCCTTGCGCCCATCACGGCGATGTCGTTGGCGTTGATCGTAACGAGATAAAACCCGATGCCTTTGGCGGTAAAAGTGATAGGGTCGGATGCGACAACGAGATACCGATCGCCCAAATCGATGAC
>QNDP01000177.1 GCA_003645975.1 Candidatus Hydrothermota bacterium
ATCTCTTTTCGATTGAATTTCATGAACTTGCGCAGAATCAACGCCAACGAGTGGCGGTCGCGCTCGCCGACGAGCGCATGGAGATAGGCCAAAGCTGCCCGTATCTCCTCTCGATCGTAGAAACCGCCGGCTCCCAAGATGTTGAACGGGATGCTCTTACGCGCAAAGACATCCTCAAACGGCCGTGAATGCGCATTGATGCGCATGATGACAGCCATGTCCTCGAACGGGATGCCCGATTCGTGCGCCTCGATGATGCGACTTGCCACATAGCGCGCCTCGTCCATCTCATCTCTTGCAGCGTAGAAAATCACGGCATCTTCAGAACTTTCCGGTCTGACCGCCACCAGAATCTTCGGAATCCTTGAACGGTTGTGTGAAATCAAAGTCTCGGCAAGATCGAGGATCTGTTTGGGCGACCTGAAGTTACGGGTCAATCGCAGTTCGCGCATCTCCGGGAAATCTTCGCGAAGCTTCAAAAGGAAGGCAGATGACGCTCCACGAAATCCGTAAATCGATTGGTCATCGTCGCCTGTAACGAAAAAGTTGCTTTTCGGGGGCGTCGCAACGATCAACCTAAGCAATTCGTATTGAGCAAAGTTGATGTCCTGAAACTCATCGACTATCACATGCTGAAACTTCGATGCAAAGAGGTCGAGGATGTCATCATATTCCTGCAATATTTTGACGGCTAAGTAGATAAGGTCATCGTAATCGACAAGTCCGCGCTCCAATTTGTAGTCCTCGTAGCGTTCATAGACCGAAGCAACCCGTTTTTCCCAGCTCGACTGCGCTTTCTCACGCAATTCGTTTGGACTCAGTAAGTTGGCTTTAGCCTTTCCGATCCCGTTCGCCAGCGCTTTGGCACTCTCAACGCGCATAATTCCGGCGACCCTCATGACTATCGAGAGGGTGTCATCCCGCGATATGACCATGAAATCGTCCGGCAGGCCAATTCGAGGCGCTCCCCTTGCGAGGATTTTGAGTCCGAACGAGTGCAAAGTTCCGATCCACAGGGATTTAGTTGCGCCTTCCCCGATAAGTCTTGCGACGCGCTCACGCATCTCGGCAGCCGCTTTTCCGGTGAATGTAACGGCTGCGATCCTGTCCGGCGACACGCCCTTCTCTTTGATTACGAATGCGATGCGGTGTGCCAATGTAGTGGTCTTGCCAGTGCCTGCGCCGCCGAGCACAAGGAACACTCCATCGCCCTTGACCACCGCCTCGCGCTGTTCGTCGCTCAGCCCGGCCAAAATCGGCGATTCCCGCCTGCGCAGCTCTTTAGCGGTGAAAATCACGAATTCACGGCCACTTATGGCCTTGAGGAGTGCCGCTCTGAACTCCGACGCATTTGCGAACCGCTGTTTAGGCCGTTTGTCCAACGCCTTGCGGATTATCGACATAAGTTGCGAATCGACCTTCGGGATCGGCTTGATTCTACCGCGCTTGAGTTTTGCGCGCAGCCCGTCGAGTGTGTCATCGAAGAACGGCGGCCGCCCCGCCAGCATCTCGTAAAGCACTGCACCGACCGACCAGATGTCGGATTCGCGCCTGAATTCGCCGCGCCATGTTTCCGGCGCCATGTAAATCGGTGTCCCTGCGACGGATAGAGACGCATGTTCGCCTTTGAAAAATGCCGCCAGTCCGAAATCGGTCATCTTCACTTCACCGTCTTTGGAGATCAGGATGTTCTCGGGCTTGATGTCCCGATGGATAACCCCGTGCGAATGTGCATATTCGAGCGCATCAAGCACTTTTACGATTATCGGGATGGCCTCTTCGGGCGTCATCGGCGCTTCGGATTCGATTACCTGCCTGAGCGATTGGCCGTCAACGAATTCCATCACGATGACGAGGCGGCCGTCGATGATGTCAGCGGAGTAGAACCTGACGATATTCGGATGTTCAAGTGAGGCAAGAAGTTTTGCCTCGTGAATCATCATTTCAATGTCCTTTTGGCGCTGCCGTGAGATTTTGAGTGCATAGCGTTTCTCTGTGATGGTGTCGAAAGCGAGGAAAACATCGGCAAACGCACCACCCCCTATCCACTGTTCAATTCGATACTTACCGAGTTTCGTTTTGATCATGCAATTTTACGCTCCGAACATCGACTTTTCGGCTATTCAGCGGCTTTCGAGAATTTCATGTGAGGACGGCGCAATGTCGGGTCCCGGCTCAAGTCTGAAGTCTGCACGGGACACATGTCCCGCTGTTACAACGACAACAGTTGACTCAGGACGGAAGCCCTCAGCATCAGCATAAACTTTGTAAGTGCCGGGCTCGACGCCCTCGATCTCATATTCACCGTCCGCATCGGTCAAAACATGCGAGGTCGGCGGACTCGTGAAGATTTCTGCCTCACGAATTGGCTCATTTGTGTATTTGTGGAGCACACGGCCTTTGATTTGGCCTGTCTTTGCAAATTGCTCCGATTCACAAGCAGATAGAACCAAAGCAGCCAACAACATCAAAGCCAAAATGAGTTTTTGCATAGGCTCACCCCCCGAAAAACGGCTTTTTTTTTCACGACATGAGAACGCCCAAAATTGCCCACCAAACAGTTGTGTAGCCTATGGACGAAGTTAGATGTAAGGACATGTGCCACATCTTCGGCTCGCTTTTAAGCTCCTTAACTTTGATCTCATCCCTAACACTTGCAGGATGTTTCAATATGTTGAGGACGAGGTAGGCGTTGATTACGACGAGGATGATGACGAACCCGACTCCCAGCGAAAAAGACCACCTCAATATCAGGAAGTTGAATATAGCGTGCGCCAGCGTGGCGAACAGCAATCCTTTGAACACCAGTTCCTTACTTTTAACCTTCTGCTCGAAGGCCATTCTGCCGACGAAATAGCCCATGATCATCGTGAACAGCACATGTCCGGGAATCGAACGGGCTAACACAAAGAGTGGTATGGGATACGGCATCTCGATGGAATAGCCGACATCCTCAAAGAAGGCGAAGCCGGAGGCGACCATAGCGGAATAGATCATGCCGTCAATAGGTTCGTCAAAGTATTTGAACGATCGAACTATCAGCAAGATAGGCAACAACTTGAAGACCTCTTCGAGGAGTGCGAGCCAAAGGAGCTGGATCGATGGACCAAGCCATTTTCCTGACAGGACGGAGAAATCGTCCAACTGCTTGATGGACAGCAAAATACCTCCAGCGGTTATGCCCAAGAAAAATGCCTTTGTGAGTTCGAGGATGGGTTCAGGCCGTAGTCTGTCGATGAGATAGATGGACACCACTATCAAGAAATTGACAAAGGCGAGCGACGCCACAGTTTGGACGAAGTAAAGCTCTTCGGGGAACAAGTTCATCTTTCACCTCTCAGCGTAAGCCTTGAGGCCCTCTCCGAGAATCCTTATGGCGTCTCTAAGTTCCTCTTCTTTCAAGACATAAGCGATTCTAACCTCGTTTTTGCCCAATCCGGGCGTTGCGTAGAAATCGGCTGCTGGCGCCACCATAGTGGTTTTGCCGTCAACTTGGAAGTCCTTGAGCATGAAGATGGCAAAGTCTTCAGCGTCCTCTACGGGCAACCGAACAACCGTATAAAAAGCTCCCTCCGGCTTCTGTGCCACGATGTTCGGGATCTTTGAGAGTTCATCGAAAACCGTGTCGCGGCGCCTGCGGTATTCGTCCATCATGGGCTTGATGAAATCGTCGATGGTCTTAAAGCCAGCGATAGCACCGACTTGAGCGACCGTAGGTGGACAAAGGCGCGCTTGGCCAAACTTCAGGACGGTTTCAAGCACTTGGCGGTTATGCGTGGCTATGAAACCGACTCGTGCGCCGCAGGCGGAGAACCGTTTCGATATGCTGTCCAACACGACCGCCTTATCCTCGATGCCTTTGATCGACAGGATGCTTGTGTGCTCCTTGCCGTCAAATGTGAACTCACGATAGACCTCATCGGACAGGACAAAGAGGTCATGCTCTTTGGCTATCTCTGCGACCATTTCGACCTCCTCCCGCGTGTAAACCGTGCCTGTTGGGTTGTTCGGATTGCAGATCAGGATGGCCTTGGTTTTCTCCGTGATTTTCGATTCGATGGCGGCCTTGTCTGGCAGGTGGAATC
>QNDP01000178.1 GCA_003645975.1 Candidatus Hydrothermota bacterium
AAAAGGGACAACGAATTTGAGAAGACTTGTTCCGCAAGCTGCTGAATATCTGTCTCTAAAATTTCAGCCGCCTTCTTGACTATGTAGATGATAAAAGACGGCTCATTTCGCTCCCCTCTTTTAGGGGAAGGTGCAAGATAAGGCGAATCTGTCTCAAAAACTAACTTGTCGGTAGGGACGACCTTCAAAGCTTCCCTCAGTTTTTTGGACTTGTAGGTCAGTGATCCAGAGAACGAGACAAAGAATCCCATTTTAGCCGCATATCTCGCTTCCTCGACACCGCCTGAGAAGCAGTGGAAAACACCTGAAATTCCTTGAAATTCCTTGAGTATCTGGAATGTATCGGGATACGCTTTTCTCACATGGATTATCACTGGCAGGTTGAGTTCACGAGCCAAATCGAGCTGCACTTTGAAAGCTTCTATCTGAACATCCTTTGGCGAAAAGTTGCGATAGAAGTCCAAACCGATTTCCCCTATGGCGACGACTTTTTTATCTTTTGCAAGTTCACGAAATGATTCGATCAACTCAGGAGTGAGCTCTTTGGCATCATGAGGATGCAATCCAACAGCAGCGAAAAGGAATCCATCAAAACGGTGGGCAAGTTCCAAAGCTCTTTCAGATGACTCAAGGTCATATCCCGGAATTACGATGTGTTCCACACCGCTTTCAAGGGCTCTCTCAATCACAGAATCCAAATCTTTTTCAAAATGCGGGTCGTTAAGGTGGGCGTGGGTATCGAATAATCTGATCTTTCCAATCATTTGGATTGAGCCTGTCCGGGTTTCGCAACACCCTCCTCGGTCATGCTACAAGTCCCATCAAAGATGACCCCATCTTGGATGATCAAACCCTTGCAGACCAATTCACCCTTGAACCTCGCACCTGATTGGAACTCAACCTTTTCGGCAATCTTCATCTTGCCGGTAACATGTCCGCCAATGATAGCATTTTTAGCAAATATTTCACCGTCGATCACACCGGTCTTACCGACCACAAGAAGTCCCTCTACCTTGATGTCGCCCTTGAATTTTCCGTCTATCCGTGTGCCTCCATGAACGGTTATCGTCCCTTCAAAATATCCGCCCTGTCCAATTATTGTGTCCATCTTTTCCAAGCCTTTATCACTCTTACCCTTCATCATCTCTATCCTCCTATTTTTGTCAAAGGAGACAAAAGATAAACCTTTAGTCGTTATGCAAGCAACAATTGCTGGATCTTTTAGGAATCAACACATTTTTGAAGTTCTATGGGGAAAAGGGCTAAAACGAATTGCTCAATTGAAAGTTTCAAAATTTAAATCAAGAATCCCTCATTTTGCAATAACGAACTTGTCTATCACTTTGACCGTATTCCCTCCACTATCTTCCGCCTCTATGACAAAGAAATAAAGTCCGTTCGCCGGCTCATCTCCATCGGCATCTAATCCGTTCCAAACGATGGGTTCATACTCCCCCTTATGTCTGAACTGTTTGGGGCTTTGCCAAATCAATCTCCCGGAAATCGTGAAAATTGAAACTCTTACATAGGCATCGGCCGTTAGCCCAAACCCAAACTTCACAGGTCCAACACGGTCAACAGGATTGGGATAAACTAACGGTTCAACTATCTTCAACTGCTCCTCCTCGCCGACAACTTCTATCTGCCAGTCGTAAACTCCGAGATTTTCAAAGTTGTCATAAGCTCTGATTCGTATCAGATGCCCTCCATCGGATGGAAACTCATATCGAAATACAGCGGAACCGGATGTGTCGCTGTTGAAATCGTATTCAAAATAATCGGTCAAGTCGAGGTAGGAGGCAGAGGCGTCCAACCAGAAGGAAAGACCCGGCTCAGCTCCTCCAATACTTTTGGACAGGTTTAATCCGCTTTCGTCAGCAAGTCTCAGCTCCAGAATAGGTTTCATTGGTATTTTATCACCGTCCTCCAAGTTTCTTCCATTATATATAAGCGCGACTCGGGGCGGTTCATCATCGGTCGGAAGCCCCTGCTGAGGCAAAATCCGAAGCCCTGTGGCACAGCCCACACGGCCATGTTCGCCTCCCCTCGGGTAAAACAAGACGAAATTGGAAGGTGAGCCTGTGTCCACACTTACAGGGACAAAGAAACTGCCGCTCAGAGAATCCGACGCATATACACGGCCGACGAAATAGGCATCAGGCGGTCGCATGTAGTAGTAAATCCTGCCGGAGACAGGCATGACATATTGAACCAACCTCTTGACTCCGTAGCTCCGAGCATAGAGTTCACCGCCAACATGCTCATCCACGACGGCGTTCCAAGTTATCCGTTCGCCTTTGCGAAGCGAATCATCGATAGAGACCTCGATGTCTGGGGTTGGAAGCGCTATCGGCACCGCTGGATCACCAAGCAGCACATAATACTTTGCATAGCCCGAATAACCCCAAAGTTTACCGACCATATTGAGTTCACCCAAAGAGTGGAGTCCGCAGTCGTTAAGTAGCTCAAAGATGTCCAGAGCATACCGCTCATTTTGAGAGGGCAATGTCAATCCGGTCGAGGACAAAGTCGCTATTGCTCCACCAGACCTAATCGCCCAATCTTCGGCCACGCATCTCGGATACCTGATCCTCTCAAAAGCACCGACTTTACAGGATGCGATGAACACAAACGGATTTTTAAGACCTGCGTTTATCAAATCCGCATGCTTTTCCAATTTGAAAAGTTCCTCATGAGCCAACTGCACAGGGTTTCCATGAATGAAGATGAACATCAGAAGCGAACCTTTGTTGAAAGTTTTTATGAAACTTTCCGATGCACCCAGTCGGACATAGGGTTGAGGTCTTGGAAACTCAATCATATACACATGTTTTGTCTCCATAAAATCTGGAACTTCGGTCCGATAGATTTGATCTATCGACCCCATGTGAATCCAGCCGTCGCTCGGCCGTTGCTGATCGCTCCCGAATTCATCATCGGCGACCAGAACCACCCTATCACGCCACATCCCCATAGAAAGTTTCCGTTCATACGCAATGACCTTTTCCGTGTAGCTCAAAAGTTCTGCATCCGACCGAACAGGTATCCGTCCTATGAACACATCGGCCAATCCTTCGCCACCGACCACATCCGCATAAAAGTCATCAAACGCACTGTATCCCGGTGATTCAACCCATAGCAACATCCATGGCTCATAAGGCGGCAGATAGTTACCACCACTCGCAGAATAACCTTTGTAGTCATAGGTTGCGTCTCCTACAAGCACCAGATACTTAAGTCCTCCTTCTGTGTGGTCATAGACAAATTTGACGAAATTTCTGATGGCTGTCGGGTCTCTTGATCCAAATCCAAACTCCTCAAAAACGTCCTCCAACTTCACCGTCCACACATGTCCTTCGTGGATTGTCCACACCGAATCTTCAAAAAACAGTAAATTTTGCGAACGCCACTCTGCAAGCTGTCTTGCTGCCGACGCAAACTCGGACGGCACTATGATCAAATAATCCACATCTGAAGGGATCCTCGTCCTCAATCCGACTATGTTCGCCAATTTTATATAAATCGGCTTGGACGCGCTTTTCGCCACACAATAACGCAAACCAGCAACAACCGAATCGACAAACACATTGCCATCGACTCTCAACTCGACTGGATTCATCGGGTCTGTAACATCCCAAACAAACGCCGGTGTCCCATCAAAAACAATCGAACTTACCCCTAATGTCGTGTCGAAGAACACCAAATCGCTACCAGAAGACGGAAGTGTGTTAGCTGCTCGATACTTGATGTCAAAATAATCGAGAATCACATGGTCGTCGTTCTCAATGTAAGTCGTTGGGGCAACAACCCTCAGTGTGAAATTGTTCCCCTGTGCCCGGAGATTGCTGAGATGGATTGTTCTGGACACCGAAACCGGCTGCCTTCCGGTCTCCACCGTGAAGGAATCGACAACCTCGTCGTTGACCAAAAGGTAAATCCATCTGACCTGTTCGCTTCTGGCTGCCACCAAAACTATTCGCATTTCACCTTCTGACCCGATCAAATTAGGGAGGTCAAAACCGATGGATAGCTCGGCGCTCGGCTCCCTCTGAAACCTCCAGATCTCCTCCCCCAGCCA
>QNDP01000179.1 GCA_003645975.1 Candidatus Hydrothermota bacterium
AATGCAGATCTTCGGGAAGTTCGCCACAAAGAACATCGTCTATGTGACCAATCGCCAGCAGCTTGAGGCATATCTGCGCGGCGAAGACCTCAGAGTCGGCCAGCTTGAAGGTGTCGAGGAAGGCCAAGTCATTGTGAAATGGAACGATGATGTGCTCGGATCAGCGGTTTACAGAAACGGAAAATTGAAGAATCAACTGCCAAAAGGGCGCAGAGTGCTCGGCGCACGACGATGACCCCTAATTCTGTCCCAAAAGCTCCAAAATTTTGGCCACCGCCCTATCGGACGCATGGCCGTCAAGTTTGTAAAAGAAGATCGCTCTGTATCGCTCCGCTGCCTCTTTCATCTCGTCGGTCGGATCTAACGCCTGAGCGATCGCATCTCTAAGCTGTGATCTATCATGGACATGGACAAAAGCGCCTTCCAAAAATCTACGGTTGTCCTCGTCAAGGATGGGCTCTCCATCGTGATGTCTCAACTTTTCACATGGTAAGTCGAAGATCACGCCGAATTTTCCGAGCGCCAGCATTTCCAAAATCGTGCTCGACGCCTCGCTCACAATGACATCCGATGCAACAAGCCATGGAACTATGTTGTGCTCATCCGCCGGCAGCAAAACCGCATGTCCGTATTTTCTGACAACCTTTTGATAGAGACGAAGATGAGACTTTGGAGCGTATTTCCCGCGATAACTGTAAGGATGGAGTTTTACGACAAGGTTGTAACCTTCCGTCGCTTTGGCTATCTCTTCTTTTATCAGCGGGATGGATGTCGGCTTGTAGGTGGGCGCAAATAGGATCGTCCTCTTTTTCGGGTCAAGCCCCCATCTCTTGAGGATCGACTCCCGATCGAACTGTCCTTGAAATGCTGGGTCAAGTTTGGTGTAGCCGATGAGATGGACGCGGGAAGCGCCGAGAACGCCTTTCTCCTCCAACTTCCGCTTTCGATAGGGTCCTTCAACAAATATCTCGTAAGGGACATCGGGCTGCCTCCTGAGCAATCGATAGAAGACATTTTTGATTCCGCCACCGTGATTTATGAGGACAAGGAGGGCATCTCCATAGGCTTTAGGATCTTTCAGCACATCGCCGCTTACCACGACATCGAAACCTCTGGTCTCCTCAGTCAGGTTGAACCCTTCGGACTCCAATTGCCTTGCAATCTTCTTTTTCAGGGACACCGGAAATATCCCCAACTTTCGCTCGGAGTCTCTTGGGATCGAGTGAAATATCTCAAATCCGCCGTGTCTTTTCATCGCATGATACACGGGATCAAGCGCCGCCCTGTGGTATAAAAATTCCAAATTGAACAAGACTTTTATCACCATAACTAAATTTTAACGCAGAGACGGAGCATGGGGGTGGCCGTCCCGTCTCCAAATAGCAAACTGGGTTCACAATGAGGTGGCCAAAAAGAAAGAGGAGGCCTTGAGAGGGAACGGAAAGGCTGAGGCCTCCTCCTTTGATCTCTAATGGACGATTTTCGAGTGGGATTCTATGAGGTCAAGGAACCCGTCATAGTCGATAATGTCCTCTCCCTCAGAGGAGAGTCCACGAGCTTCAAGGTCTTCCTTGAGGAAATAGACCTTGACGCCACGCTTAACAGCGTCTTCCAAAGCGGATTTCATTTCAGTCGGCATGGCGCGCTTTGCATAAACGCCATTTTGGATAAAAATCACGGCGTCATCAGCTTCTGCCAACTTCAAATAGAGGATGCCATCGCGCCGCTTAAATGGGGACTGACTGATTATGTAAAGCACCGATGCCATTGCCTCATCCTCCTGCTAAAAATGTCAGCACGCATTTGGCCTCTTTGATCATCTTCTTCAGGTCTTCCATTGTGATGATTCCGTCGTTCTTGATCAGCTCGTTTTCGGAGATGCCGCGCTCCTCAAGCGCCTCCTTGAGGACATAAAGTTTGACATCGAACTGGTTGAGTGCGCCGAAGGCCTGCGACAAGTCCTGCATGTCTATGACCTTCGGATTATGACCCTTGACTGCGACCCAAACACCATCCTCGACCAAGACGACGGCGGTATCGACTCCCATGCCACCGAGACCGATGGCTGTTCTGTAAGCCTCTGCTGGCGTGGCGGTGCCATAAGGTGCGCCGTTTATCAAGACCAATGCATCCATGCCGTTACCTCCTAATAGCCAAAACTTAGGAATCTATCACATTGCAGCATTTCTTTGACCAATAGAGCGAGTCCGCCGTATTTCACGCCTTCGAGCACGTCTTTCTTTGTCTGACCCCTGAATTTTGCGCATGTTCCACATATTCCGATCCGTGCACCCATTTCAAGCAGTTCTCTTATCCTCTCAGCTATGTTCCTTTCCTCCAGTGATTTTATGTCGGCGTCGGCGTTCAAAGTTCCATCTTCGTAAAGGAAGATGAACACCTCGTGCCCGCGCTTAAGCGCCCTTTTGGCAAGCTGATAGACGGTGTCGATGTTTTGGTATGAATATGGTCCTGTTCTGACCATAAATTTTAGGCGCATAGTTTCACCTCCTCAGATGAAAAGGGTAACGTCAGCGTCGAGCGCTATTTGCAGAAATTTGGCAGCACCAACAACTTCTATGGACTTATCGAACAGGTCTTCCTTCTTGATGTCCATCAGATCCATAGTTGTGGAGCAAGCATAAATCTTCACGCCAAGCTCCTTGCACTGCTGGCGTAACTCCTCGAATGTCGGGATATTGTGCTTCTTCATCTTGCTGATCATCATGCCGGTGAACGGCTTCATCATCCCCTTAAGCTTCGGCTTGTAGTCCTTCTTTAGAAGATTCATCCCCCAGAAAGTGAAGAACACATGGACTTCGGCGTCGAGTGCAGCGCCCGTCGTAGCCAATATCATGGGCATCATAGCTTTGTCGAGACTGCTCTCGGACACGACAATGGCTATCTTTTTGCGTTCTTCGGCCATCTCGCCTCACCTCTTCTTGATATAGACATAGATGTCTCCATTCTCCTTCTCTTCAAGTTTAAGAAGCTCATTGCCTGTCTGTTCACACCAAGCCGGGAAGTCCTCTTTTGCCCCGGGATCATCTGCAATCACTTCAAGAATTTCACCGGGTTGAAGTTCTTGAATGACCTTCTTTGTTTTGATTATCGGCATAGGACAAAGCATCCCTCTTGTATCAAGTGTCTTTGCTACTTCCATGATCTCCTCCTATGTTTAAAGAGCGAGTTTATTGTTGAAATTCAAGGAAAAGACAAGCTGAATTTATGAAGATTTTTTGAGGCACTCTTTACAGATTCCACGAAAATACACATGCACTTCAAATATCTTGTTGCCCTCGATCTCCTTAAGATTGAGGCACTTGTCGTCGATCGGAGCTGATTGAATGTTGAACACTCTCTTACATTTGACGCAAAAGAAATGGGGATGTGGCTCGACTACTGGGTCATACCGAGCTTCTTCGCCGGAGATCATAAGGACGGACGCTATACCATGCCGAACAAATGTATTCAAAGTGTTATAAACCGTCGCTTTGGCAAGCGTAGGCATCTGGGAGTGAATCACCTCATAGATCTCGTCCGCTGTGGGATGTGTCTCCTTTTGCGTAAGTAAATATTCCAAGATCTTAATCCTCTGAAAGGTTGGCCTAATGCCTTTTGCCTCCAGCATTTGTTTAAGCTTTTCCACATCCATATCAGTTCTCTCTTTTGAATGATTAAAAAGGGATTTTTAGCATAAAATTGAAGTGAGGATTTGTCAAATTGCGCTCAGAAGCATTGTTTCCAATTATCACATTGATTGAAGCTTACATGCCAAGTCTATCTTCTGAATGCATTCACCGTAGTGGAGGGCGGAAAGCGCAACGAAAAGATGCATCGACATCCAACCTATGTCTATAACACTGGCTCCTATCTCAGGCAAATATTCGTTCAAAAATATCATGAAACTTATGTCGAAAAGCATAGCTATGCCAAACAGCGCAACCATAAACCCCCAAATTACTTTTATCTCTCTTGCGCACTCGAGAACGAGCCCCATGTTCAGCAACGCCCATATAACCAGAAATATGTCAAAAACTATGTAGGCGAAACTCACCCAAAAGAGATATGTCG
>QNDP01000180.1 GCA_003645975.1 Candidatus Hydrothermota bacterium
GTAGAATACTCGATCAGCAAAATTAAAAGGCTCAATGAGTTGTTTGATGCACTTAACAAAGTTGTTCAAAATCAGGATGAATACAAAGAAATCGTTGCACCAGAAGGAGAATTGGAGAAATTTTTGGTTTCGAGGACTGATGCATATCTGAACGATAAAACGCCCATCGATTTAGCCCGTCAGATTTACACCAACTATAAGTTCATCAAAGAGTTGAGGAAGACAGGCAAGCGCGTGCTCGTATCCGTTACGAACGAAAAGACAGGAGACCACGAGCAGACCTGCATAACTGTCGCCGGTTTCGAGGAGGACATAACGCTCGACAAAGTCTTAAACGAACTGAGGCAATACACATTGAACTATAAGGTCAAATACAGCAAGCAGTTCGTTACTGAGGATGGAATCACGGTGGTCCGTGTAGAGGTAACGATGGCCGATGGCCGAACACCGTTTCCAAAGGATGAGCTCGCACTATTGCAAGTCCGTTTGAAAAACAGACTTAGCAAGCGCCCGCCGTTCGTAACACCGGTAACGCCAAATTACGTGGAGCTGATAATGAGGCTGGTCATGCCACGCCTTCAGGAGGAGGCAAGGAAGTCCAAGATGCCGCAGTTTTACTTAATTCCAGAGAACATCTCACCGGATTTCATCGATTTTGTGATGGTTTTGGCGATTCCTAAGAAGGGCGAGAAACTGCTGAGCGACAAGCTGCAAAATGCGATCGGCAACATTAAAGGCATCACAATAACAAGCTTTAGGCCTTACATTCTTAAGGACATAGAATGCTATGTGTTTTGGTTGCGCGCCACACCGGGTCAGTTCAAAGAGGACGAGGAGATCTATCGATCGGTAAGAAACGCTGTCGAGCAGCTCGTTGGCCCTGTCCGGGACTTCGACGAAGGGATGCGCACACGCGCCAGAAGGAACCTCAAACAGGTTATAGACATCCTGAAGGAATCGAATATCGATGAATCCTTTGTCCGCCAATACTTCTACAACATGAGCGATTTCGCAAGGGTGGCTTACAGCCCCGAAGAAATAGCCCAAGAGATACTCCTTGCCTATAAGTTGCTTTCGCAATTTCCACACAAGCAGAAAGCGATCGAAAAGATCGAAAATAAAAATTGGATCAAGATAGGCTTCGTGCTCCCGGAAGGCTCTCCAAAAGTCGAAAAGTTCATAGGCTATCTTTCCCAGCAAAGTGCTCTAAATCCGACATGGACACATTTTGAGGATTATGGTGCCGCACTCGTGGTTATCCACATAACTCTTCAGGGCAAGGCGCGCGAAGAAAAACTCAAGATAGCAAACGAGTTGTTCGAGAAAATAAAACAAGAAATCGAAGACCCTGATGACCCACCTGAGAACTCGTGAACATCGCCATGCCGAAGGATGATCGAACATTCCTAAAGAATGTCGCAAAACTCTCTCTTGGCAACTTTGGCCGCTATCTGATCTCGTTTTTGGCCGCCCCGATCTTGAGCCGACTTTACACGCCCGACGAATTTGGCAGATTTGGGGTCTTCCTATCCGTTACAGTCATCATATCAACTTGGGCAACATTGGGATACGAAGCTGCGATAGTGCCTGCGAAATCCGACGACGAGGCCTCAAAAATCCTGACGCTCACAACTTTGGCTCTTTTCATAAACTCATTGATAACGGTGGGATTAGTCTATTTGGCACAGATCTTAAAGCCCGATTTGACGGCGAAATATTCGCTTTGGCTGGCTCCTCTGGCGGTCTTGAGCAACGGAGCTGTGATAATTCTGACATTTTGGAACAACCGCTATGAGAACTATTCGAGGATCTCGATCAGCAGGGCGGCCGTGCCGTTCATGAGCTCTCTGACTCAAATAGCACTGTTCCGACTGAAGTCTTTGGGACTTATAGTCGGGATCATCTGGGGCAAGTTTTTTTCGACTTTCTTTCTTTTGAAAAGGCTGAGGTTCAGCAAAGACCTCAAGTCAATTTTGGCGACAGCCAAAAGGCTTTACCGCTACCCAACTTACTATCTCGGCTCGTCTTTGCTAAATGTGGTCTCACAATACATCCCCATCATTTTGCTCGAATGGCTGTTTTCAAGTGCTGTTTCTGGCTCTTACACTTTTGTAACCAGAATTTTGTTCACTCCTTTGAGGCTGGTGGGTGTGTCCTTTGGCCAAGTGTTTTTTAGAGAAGTCTCCGGTAAAGAAAATGCTGAGATCAAGAGGGTTACAGTTAAGACGATGACCGTTTTGATAAGATTGGCCATCCCTTTCTCTCTCATGTTTCTTTTTGGCGGCAGGGAACTCTTTGAGACGGTGTTTGGACAAAAATGGAACTATGCGGGCTTCATCGCCCAAATATTCTCACCTTGGACTATGATGGTTTTTGTAACCTCGCCCCTGACTTTCCTTTTCATAGTCCTTGAAAGACAAAAAGATTTCTTTCTTTTCAATTTGCTCCTCTTGGGCGTGAGAGTATTCTCGATCTTGATCGGAGACCTGATAGGAAGTTCCACATGGGCGTTTGTCATCTTCAGCTTGGCCGGCCTTTTCGTCTGGTCATCTATCCTCGCATGGATCGTGAAAGCATTAAAAATCGATTTTTCAGAGGTGATGCAAGCGATAAAAGGGGATGTCTTGACGCCGACCGTGATTTTTGCGCTGGCCGTTTCGTGTAAAATACTTTTCCATCTGTCGGCGCAGATTTACGCAATAATCTTGATAATTTTGGGCGCTTTGATTTATCTAACCTATGCAAAACGAGGGTGGAAATGGTTCGACTGATTCTTTTGAACGATAAAGGATTTGAATGGAAGCGTGGGAAATCTGTGCAATTTAAGGGTGTGGTTTGGCTGAATGGCAGAAAATTGACCGAACCCGCTGAAGTCGAAGATGTTATTGACCCACAAGACGAAACGAGCGTGCGAAACTTTGCTCAAAACGCCAATGGTTTTTTTGTGCTCGTCATCAGCTCAAAGCGAGCGACCTATCTTGTCTCCGACCGAGTGCGGACATTTCCGTTATTTTTTGTAAAAACAAAGGACGGCTTCGTCGTAAGTGACCATGCCCCTGCGTTGTTAAGATGGACACGATGTGAAGTTGAAGCAAGGAAAAAAGCCGAATTTTTGCTTACCGGTTATGTAACCCACTCAGAGACTTTGGTCGAGCCCATCGTGCCTCTCCAAGCAGGTGAAATCGTCAAACTCGAAGGCAAAAACATTTCGAGAACGCCTTACTTTCGCTATATTTACAGACCATTTTATGATGAACAGCCCGATCGCCTCTTTGAGCTTTTGGATCAGCTCTTTTTGAACGCAACGAAAAGGCTGATAGATTTTGTCGATGGTCGAACGATAGTCCTGCCACTCAGCGGCGGAATGGATTCGAGAACTATCCTATTTTACCTCAAGGAGTTAGGCTTTAAGGATGTGATAACTTTCTCCTACGGCAGGGAGGGCAACAGGGAGTCCCAAATCTCAAAAAATGTGGCAGAGGACTACGGATACAAATGGCTTTTTGTCCCCTACTCCGAGTCATCTTGGTTTAAGTGGTATAACTCCGAACAGCTTTGGGATTATTTCGCATACAGCGGCAACCTTATCTCAACGCCTCACATCCAAGACTTCCCTGCCGTCTGGACTCTAAAAAGTTCTGGTCAGATACCGGCTGACGCCGTTTTCGTTCCGGGACACACATTGGATTTTCTCTCGGGCGGCCATATTCCACCCTATTGGCAATGCGATACGCTTTTCACAATAAAAAAAGTCTTACACAGCATTTGGCGCAAACATTTCAAGTTGAACACAAGCAGAACTGTGTTGAGTTACAAGGATGTCATCTTTCAGAAAATCAGAAAAGTGATCGCTAAGGAGTTGTTTGACAGGGATATTCTGAACTTCATCGAGGCGGCCAACGCAGCCGAATATTGGGATTGGAAGGAACGTCAGCCCAAATACATCCTAAATTCTCTTAGGGTTTATGAATTTTGGGGTTACAAATGGTATGTGCCGCTTTGGGATGCCGAACTCATAGATTTTTGGTTAAGTGTTCACCCATGTCTTAAAATCAGCCGTCGTCTTTTCA
>QNDP01000181.1 GCA_003645975.1 Candidatus Hydrothermota bacterium
CACGGAGGAAAAATGGCAAAAATGCAGCCTGTGCGGTGAACGCAGCGCCCTCATTGACCTCGATTTAGATAAACTCGAAAGTGCCCCCGATTATGTCAACGAGATGATCGAAAAATTCAGATATAAGTTCAAAGACGATCTCGATGAAAAGGGGCGTCGAAATGCGCTTTACTACAAGCGACTCAAAGACTTCTGGAAAAAGATGGCCGACGTATTCCCTGGACACATCAAGGAAAATGAACATCTCTGCGCCGTTTGTCTCGTTAAGAGACTTGCGCCTAAAATAATTTACGAAAGTGTTAAAGAAAATGCGAAAAAGAATCAAAAATCGCCATTTTTTGAAAGCATAGTTAAGGGATTTGACTATCATTACCCATCAACCGGCTCTATTGCTATAGCGCCATTCATCAAAAAAGCATTTGATGAAAAAGTGGATTTTTCACCAATAAGTAAAACAATCAAAGACCTGTTAGAGAAAGCCTCAAATGATAATGATCGAAAGAAGATAAAAGACTTCCTTGATGCACATTTTACAGAAGGTAGAACCGTCCCAGCCATAAAAGAGCGGATAATTCCTAAAGACATTGCTGGTGAAAGATTTGAAGGCGATTTTGAACCTGAATGGTTCTACGACGAATCGTTCTCGAGATTTTACGATGAACTTGAGCACCAGAGACGTATAGGTGTGTTGAAAGAAGTCGAATATAAAGAGAAATGGAATTGGGCTAAAAAAGTCGAAAATGTAGTCGAACGAATCAGGGAAATTGCTAAAAAGGAACTCAAGGACAAATACCACCTGCCCAGATACTACGCTGCTGTCTATCTCGATGGCGATAACCTCGGCAAGTGGCTCAGAGGCGAGAAGGCTCCCAAAATCGAAGATGTTTTTCACCCGGATTTTTTGAAGGCTATTTACGAAAAAGACGAAACTCGAAAGGATTTTGAGAAGATCAAGAACCTTAAGCGTCCTGTTACCCCAGCCATTCACCGAGCTATCTCCAGCGCGCTGAGGGACTTCGCTCTCGAAGTCGTGCCCTATGTGGTCGAACATTACCTCGGCGTTGTGGTCTATTCAGGCGGCGATGACACCCTTTTCCTTATGCCGCTCGAAAACCTGTTCCAGACTCTGATCGCCCTCCGAAAACTCTATTCTGGTGAACGGTTCGTCGGTGAATTTAAGTTCAGAGTTAAAGACTCTGATGGCGAGAAAATCAAAGTTCGGCGATTCGAGAGCGACAAAGGGTTTATCAAGATTTATGAAAGAGACGAAGGTGAAAAACATGACGAAAAACGCCACCTCAAAGAGATCATCCGCGTCATGGGGACGAAGGCGACGCTTTCCGCTGGTGTGGCGATCGCCCACTACCTCGACCCGCTGGACATAACGCTGTCAAAAGCGAGAAAAGCGCTCAAAGACGCCAAAAACGCCGGTCGGAACAGGGCAGGGTTCAACGTGGTCCTCCATTCGGGTAAAGAAAGGAAAGCGGTTGTCCCTTGGAATTTTGTCGAAACGATGGAGAGATTCAGGGTCGAGGTCGCAGGTGGTTTCTCACCGCGCTTCCTTCGGACGCTTTACCAGTATATTGATGTCTATCAGGATATTCCTGATGCGTTCGATGCGGAGTTCCTCAAATTCGGCGCTCGTGGTCAGGGTGAAGGTGCTGAAGCTCTGCTTTGCGACCTCATCGATGCCCGTAGGAACAACGATCTCGAGCCCAAAAAATTTGTCGAGGCGCTTTTGATCGCCGATTTCGTTGTCAGGGAGGAGGGATCGAAATGATAAAATTTTACCGTGTAACTCCCGTGTCGGTGGTATTTTTCAGAGATCCAAGGCCGTTTTCGGCCGGCGAACAGGCGCTTGCAAGGCTTCAATTTCCGCCCCGTTTGACGCCGTTCTTGGGCGCCATTAGGACGAAATATCTTCAGGAGAAAGCTCAAGGTCAGCCGCTATCAAAAGTTTTCTACAAACTCAAAGGTGACCTCGAAAAGATTTCCATCATCTGGTTCTCTCTTATGAAGGATGGAACGCCGCTGATTCCTGCTCCCTGCGACTTGTTCACCGACTGGAAAACGCTTGACGAAAGCCGGTTCGTTACGGAAAAAGTTGGAATTAAAGGCGAACTCAAAAATCCGAGAGTTCCTCTTTTTAATCCTCACAAAGGAGAGGCCCTCAAAGATGCTCATTATCTTACACCAGAAGGTTTTGCGAAATATCAGAACGGTGAGCTGCCCTCAAAAGGCGAATTCTTCTCACTCGATCAGCTTTGGGAATTCGAGAACCGCGTGGGGATTGGGCTGAGTCCCGGCACCAAAACCGCTGAGAGGTCCAAGTTTTACCGAATCACAGTGGCTCGCCCGAAAAGGGGTGTGGGATTCCTTGTCGGTGTGGAATTTGGCGATAGCGTCGAACCACCTGAAATTTTTGACGCCACATTTACAACCCGTCTCGGCGGCGAAGGCCATATCGCTGTGTGGGAGAAGATGGAGGATGGATTCGATGTTCATAAAACTTCAGGTTATCTCACCAAATTTGTGGCATTAACCCATATCCCATTAAAAAATGGTGATAGCCCATTATTTGAAATCATTAACTGGTGCATACATAAAACAGATATTGTTAGTGGGTGGGATTATAGCAAAGGAGCTCCTAAACCACTTTTGAAAACAGCGAAACCCGGTTCAGTTTTCTTAATCAAAAAGTTGAAAGGGGCAAGATCACCGGAATTTTATGAAATAAGATTCGGCAACGGGATAACTCTTTCAGTTGTTAAGGATATGAGCATTTCAAAAAATGGACAAAAATTTAATATTTCTAAATTTAAACCTCAACTGGGTGAGCCAAACACTGTATTAGTAGCGAATAACGAAACCATAAAAAACATAAAAATCAAAAACTTTCGGAGTTTCAAAGAGATAGAGCTGGAACGATTCGGCAGGATAAATGTCTTCATAGGCAAAAATAATCTCGGCAAAAGCTCAGCACTGGAGGCGCTGTATCTCTCTGCAAATGGGACAGACGTCGTCCATCCATCGCCTTTGTGGCACATCATGCGACGAAGAGGACTTGCTTCCGAAATCCAAAGTCTCTCTGTCGAAGATGCACTTGACTATCTCAAAGCACATTTTTTCTATAAATCCGCCGATGACGCCTATGTCGAAATCGCAACTTCTTTTGGCCGTTATGCCCATGAGTTTGTTTTTGAGGAGCAAGCCGAACTGTCGGACCTTTCCGACTTCATCAATCGCCATCAAAACCTGAGCTGGGAAAGCAGGAGATTTTTGAAAAAATTGGAAATCAAAGGCAAATTTTACATTGTTGGAATTCTGTATCACAACAAAAGCCCTTCAGTTCTGCTTCTGGAAGACGAAAAGACAAGCTCCTACAAAATCGCTTTCCTTCCTGATAGCAGAGCATCGACTGACTACTTCAAATTTTTTCTTGACACCTGCATGCTTTGTGAATCATCCCATCGCATAAGCGAGATAATCAAAAAGCTTGAACCGGAGTTGGATGAGGGGGTCTATAACGAGCTGAAGGCCTCTCTTTCCGAATATTTTGATGAGAAGATCAAATCCATAGAACTTTCATTTGCAGACCTTTATGTGAACACGGAAACTGCGCGCATCCCGTTTGCGATGCTCGGCGATGGACTTCGCTATTTTACACTCCATTATTTGGTTCTAAACCTGCGAAAGCCATCTTTTATATTTTTTGAAGAGCCGGAGAACTATTTGCATCCCAAAATGATGGATTCTTTAATTCAGGCAGTAATCCAGTCGAGACATCAAATTTTTATCGTTACCCACAGCATAGAATTCCTGAGAAAACTGTTCTGGAAAGCGAAAGTCAACGAACAGGATCTCAAGGTTTTCGGATTTTACAGACTGTCGGACGGAGTGGCTGAGATTGAATCTTACACACTGGAACAGGCTTACATAAGTTTCAACAAACTGGAGTTTTACTTACGATGAGTGAGAACATTTTGGTCATCAAAAACATAGCATCCATATTCGTTGAAGGCGCGACTGACCGGATC
>QNDP01000182.1 GCA_003645975.1 Candidatus Hydrothermota bacterium
CAGATTTGGATGTTCTTGGACTAACAAATTCCTCAGAGAACAATAAAACCTTGCGTGAATACATTCTTGAGGCGTTTCAAAGCGGAACCGTGCGAGATGACCCATGCCTTGCTATCAACGGTGAAATTGTGCCTGTGTTCTATCTCGATGAGGACCCATGGGATGGTCAATCAAAACTTCCGCCTATCGGAGAACATCTTAAGAAGATTCCAACTCTCCAATCCGACCCAAAATGGGTTGCTGGGCAGTGGTGCAATCTTCCAAAAGAGGCGGAGCGTTGCACTGTGTGCGGTTTGCGACCTCAAGGACCAAGCAAAAAGAGCAGAGATCGCAAAATGTGCGATGTTTGCGAACAGCGCCGAGAAGACAGGGCTAAAGAGTGGGCAACCCAAAAACTTAACACAACGGTCTGGATTGACGAGGTCACCGATAAAAACGGCAGAATTGCACTGATTGTCGGTAAATTTGACCTTCAAAACTGGCTTACGGGTGATTTGGTAAGAAGCCTTGCCGTGAGGGATCCCGAGAAAGTTTCAGATAAGACAAAAACTGATAAGATTGGCAAAAATCCTTCCTTCGCCCGCCTCCGCCGCATCTGGGAGACTACAAGGAAGTTCTGGAAAGATGTAGCTCCGCCTTCTCGTGATAAAAACACGGTAGATTCTCAACCTTCACTAAGCAACTCGCTGGCTGGTGAAATTGTGGGTCAAGCAGGTCCACGGTTGGAAATCAGGGGGATTCCGAAGGAAATAATTCAAAATGGCAAATTAGGTGAATTTCACGCTTACGAACTTGTTTTGCCTAACAATGTCAAAATCGCAGTGCTTTGGGACCCGCCTAATAAGAGGTTAATCACCCTTGAAAACTTGGTTTATACCGCACGCAATCTCGGATGGAATCTACCAAAACGGCGAGAGAATGAGAGCAAAAAGAATTATGAAAAGCGGTTGCACAAAGAAGCTGCTGACTTCGTTAGGAATGCTTTGCATGATAAGACCGTTTCTTTGAACATTCCTCCAAAATATGGAACGGAAAGTGAAACTATAACAACTTTCAAGGCACAAGCGTCTGAAATTTTAGATAGCTTTTACACCCCCCTCATTCCCATCCTCGCCGAACCTCAGGTTTTCATGGCAATCGTGCCTGCCAATAAGGCTTTTGAAGTAGTGAAAGCCATTAAGACTAAATACGAAAGGGAGATGGGCAAAGTCCGAAACCGTTTGCCTTTACACATCGGTGTCGTCTATGCCTATCGCAAGATGCCCCTCAGAGCGATCTTGGATGCTGGAAGGAGGATGCTGAAGCAAAAATGGAACAACAAGCGATGGGAAGTTGTGTGTCCTGCTCGGAAACTTATTGAAAAGGGTGATAAACTTCCCGAAAGATTCCATGATGACCAAAATGGACAATTTAAAGAATGGTTTGAAGTTCTTATTAGGCAAGGAAATCGCACCTTAACATGGTATGTTCCTGCCAAAATGGGAGATGGCGTAACCGATGACCACTGGTATCCTTATGTCTTCCTCGAATCTTCAAGTGAGCCAACTGACCGCAGCCGCTATTACAAAGCCATAAGCCCATGGAATCCCAGTCATTCATGGCTCGTCCATGCCGGTGAACTTAAACCCGGCGACAAAATCTACTTCACTCCCGCCACTTTTGACTTTGAATTCCTCGACACCAATGCCCGCAGGTTTGAAATTGCCTATGATAAAGATGGAAAACGGAAGAATTCTCTCACTAAACCTTATCTGCTCGATGAGGTTGAAATCCTCGATAAAATCTGGAAATTCATAACACAAGAGCAAAACGGAAAACCCAGATTGAGCACAACTCAGATATTCGCCCTCAGAGAGATGATCGAGACGAAGCGTGAGGAGTGGTTTGACGAACCGCATAATTCTCTCGCAGATGAAAACTTCAAAAAATTCTGTCATGACCTCTTTGTAAATGCTCAATGGCAGTGGGGCAAACCTGATAAAAGTAAGCTCCAATGGCTTGCGGATATGGCGGTTCGTGGCTACTTCACCGATGCGGTTTACCTTTTCCATCATGTGATGAAGGAAAAACCGGAGGGTGAGGAATGAATACAGCGGAGGAAAGGCTAAAAAGAGAGTTAAACAGGTGTGTTACTATCCTGATCGAAAAATACAAGCCCGAACGGATTTTGATTTTTGGTTCACTTGCGTCGGGTGAAGTTAAAGAAAACTCCGATATCGACATGATAGTGATAAAATCGACTTCAAAACCGTTTTTGAAACGGATAGAGGAAGTCCTTCGGATTCTGAAACCTCGGGAGGCATTTGACATCCTCGTCTATACACCAGAGGAATTTAGGCGCCTAAGTGAAACTCGGCTGTTTTTTAAAAAAGAGATCTTGCCAAAGGCAAAGGAGATATACAATGCGAGAAGAAGTAAAGGCATGGCTGAAATTCGCTGAGGATGACCTGAAATTGGCTCAACTTGCCCATAAGGAAGGTATCTATCATCTCACCTGTTTTCATGCACAGAATTCGGAGGGAGAGGCATGATAAGGAACTCGAAGTTATTGAAAGAATTTGAGGATGAGTTTGTCGCAAAGGAAAGTTTGTCCATAGAGCAAAAGTTTAAAATTCTCAATGCGATGCTTGAGGAAGCAAAGGCGCTTGGAATAATTCCACTAAAAGACCCACTTGAGGACATTGAAGTTGACATAAAAATAGCGAGGTTTATCAATGCTATTCCAGAACCTTCTGAAACAGATAGCACAACAGCTTGATAACGCTGAAATTCGTTACATGGTCATCGGTGGTCAGGCTGTCCTCATTCACGGTGAACCAAGGTTCACGAAGGACATTGACATCACTATGGAAATCACTCCACAAAATTTGCAACAAGTGCTGGAGGTTGTGAAACATCTCGGTCTAAAAATCCTCGTCAAAAATGTGGAAAAATTCGTTAAGGACACATGGGTCTTGCCGACCCTTGATGAGAGAAGTGGGATAAGGGTTGATTTTATCTTTTCCTTTAGCGCCTATGAAAAGACGGCGATAGAACGAGCGACCAATGTTGAGATCAACGGCTATCCGGTCAAGTTCGCTTCAGTTGAAGACCTTATCATTCACAAAATTTTCGCTGGAAGGCCAAGGGATATTGAGGATGTTAGGAAAATTTTGCTTAAAAACAGGGTGGATGAAAATTACATAAAAAAGTGGTTGAAAGAATTTGATAAAGCATTGGGTAAAAACACTTTGAAAACCTTTGTTGAGTTAATCAAGGAGGTCAAAAATGCCTAAAACTTATAGGTTTTTGATCATGACCACCGACCCGGTTCATGTCGGGACAGGTGGCATGAGGCTGGGTCGCGTGGACAACACAATCGTCAGGGAACCCGGCACAAAACTGCCCAAGATTCCGGGAACTGCCCTGCACGGAGCTATCAGGGCCTATGCTGCAAGGAGATATGGCAAACCTCAATGTGCAGGTCAGGGATCGAAAGAAGGAAGAAGACACTGTGGACAACCTACCTGCCCGATTTGCTACACATTCGGCTCGATTCAGGGTGAAGCGAGGTCATTTTCAGGCGTGGTCACAATAACAGACGCCAGAATCCTGCTCTTTCCGGTCTATTCAATGGTCGGCCCTGTGTGGGTAACAAGCCCCGATGCACTTAGAGATGCCGGTTTTAATGGCGATTACTCTGTCAGCGATGACAAAGCTAAATGGAGTGGCCTTACCGACGGTAACTTCCTAAATCTTGGCTGGCTTATGCTGGAAAAGGAAGGCAGTTGGCCACCTCCAGATGACTTAAAGAATAAACTTCCAGAACCTGTGAAAAACCGCATAGTCCTTGTATCTCCAACCCTTTTCTCCCAGATCGTCAATTCCAACCTTGAGGTTCGCACATCTGTGGCGATAAATCCAGAGACGGGTGCAGCGGAGGAGGGCGCACTTTTCACCTACGAAGCCATCCCAAGAGCCACTTTCCTGTGGTTCGATGTGGTTGTAGATGATTTTAGAAATGCGTTTCCGTCAAAAGTTTTGTGGAAGAA
>QNDP01000183.1 GCA_003645975.1 Candidatus Hydrothermota bacterium
ATTCGCCGGCGCTCGGAATGGGTTTCCGTTGCGGTTTTCTCGGATTGCTTCACATGGAGATCGTCAAAGAACGACTTCGGCGCGAACAGGGACTTGAGGTGATCATCACAACGCCGAATGTCAAATATCGGGCTAAGCTCCGCAGCGGCGAGATCATAGAAATCTCATCTCCAAAGGATTTCCCGGACGATTTCATCTACGCTGAGGAGCCGTTCGTCCGTGCGGAAATCATTTTGCCATCGGATTTTATCGGTCCGGTGGTCGAACTGTGTCAGGCAAGGCGAGGAGTTCAGAAGAATTTTCAATATCTCGATCCCAGAACCGTGATTTTGGAATACGAACTGCCGCTTGCAGAGGTGATTTTCGACTTTTTTGACAAACTCAAGAGTGTTTCGCGGGGTTACGCTTCGTTTGACTACGAATTTTTGGAATTTCGGAAATCCGACCTTGTGCGGCTCGACATCTTGGTTGCGGGCGAACGAGTTGATGCCCTTTCGCATGTCGTTCATCGCGATAAGGCCTACTACATCGGCCGTGCGTTGGTCAAGAAGTTGAAGGAGGTCATTCCGCGCCAGTTATTTGAGGTTACGATTCAAGCTGCGATTGGCAAGCGTGTGATTGCAAAGGAGCGTATCCCTCCGCTGCGCAAGGATGTAACCGCAAAATGCTACGGAGGCGACATCACGCGCAAACGCAAGTTGCTGGAACGCCAGAAGGAAGGCAAAAAGCGGCTGAAAAAGATTGGACGCGTGGAGCTTCCGCAGGAAGCATTCATCACCATCCTCAAAGTTGAGTAAAATCAGTCCCTTTTGGCGATAGCGTCCCGTTCCTTGCCGACCGAGACGATGGTTGCCCTGACGCCAAGCTCCTTTTCGATAAATTTCACATAGTCCTCGGCCTCGAACGGCAAGATGTTGCCCCAGAACGATTCCCATCCTTTCAATGTTTTGTAAATCGGCTTAACCTTTTGCCATTCAACCGGATTTATCGGTGGATATTTCAAACGGCTGCCGTCAAGTTCATATTCGACTGCGACTTTCACTTCATCGAGACCTGAGATGACATCGAGTTTTGTGATGGCGAGTTCCGTAACACCGTTGATCAGCACAGCGAACCTGAGCATCGGCAAATCGAGCCATCCGCATCTTCTTGGCCTTCCAGTGGTTGCACCGAATTCGTGTCCCTTTTTCCGAATCTCCTCTCCGATCTCGTCGTCCAGCTCGGTCGGGAACGGGCCTTTTCCAACGCGCGTTGTGTAAGCCTTTGTTACACCAATGACTCTGGTGATTTTCCAAGGGGCGATGCCGAGTCCGATCGATGCGCCGCCGCTTATCGTATGCGATGAGGTTACAAAGGGATAAGTTCCGAAAAAGATGTCGAGGAAAGTGCCCTGAGCACCTTCGAGCAGCACTTCAGCCCCTTGATTTTCGAGTTCTTTCAGTTTCACCGGCACATCTGCGACAAACGGAGCGATTTTCTCTCGGAACTGTTTGAGTTGTTTGATGATAGGCTCTATCGCAAAGGGCGGCTTGCCGTATCGGCCGCCAAGTATCTGGTTGTTAAATTCCAAGCATTTTTTGGCGGCTTCGCGCATGTGCTCGTCATTGAACAAATCGATGAGTCTCAAGGCGAAACGGGCATATCTGTCCCGATAAGTCTGGCCGATGCCCCTTTTTGTCGTGCCAAGTCCGCCTCTAAGCCGCTCTTCCCATTGGTCTTCGGCTTTGTGAAAAGGCATGACCAAAGTCGCTCGACCGTCGATAAACAGCCGTCCCTCAAGAGGTCTGCCTGTGATGTCCTCGACCCGTTCGATCTCCTCGATGAGCACATCCATGTCCAAGACGACGCCGGTGCCGATGAGTCCGGTCACATTCGGCCTGAGCATCCCTGACGGTAGGAGGTGGAAGATGTAATCGCGTCCATCGATTGTAACTGTATGTCCCGCATTTGCACCGCCTTGAAATCTTGCGACTACATTGAAGTTTTCGGCAAGGTAATCGACAATCCTGCCCTTGCCTTCATCGCCCCATTGAAGCCCGACGATAGCTGTGTAGCCCATGATACCTCCATCGATTTGTGTTTTGGGACGGAAATTTTACGGGAACATAGGACAGGCGTCTCGCCAAAGACTAAATGCATTAAAATTCAAATCGCTATGACACACCATGAAAAGACAAAAGTTGTTGATGTCGGCGGCGTGAAAATAGGCGGCGGCAATCCTGTGGTCGTGCAGTCGATGACATCGACGAGAACCGAAGACATCGAGGCCACACTTGGCCAAATTGAGCGTCTTCACGACGCAGGCTGCGAACTCATCCGTGTTGCAGTGCCGACATTCAAAGCCGTTCGAGCGTTTCGTCAAATCGTTGAGCATTCGCCTATCCCTGTGATTGCGGACATCCATTTCAACTACAGGCTTGCGATTGCGGCAATTGAGGCTGGTGCGCACAAAATCCGAATCAATCCGGGCAACATCGGCGGCGAAAAGCGTGTCAAAGAGGTTATCGCTGCGGCTAAGGCCAACGGTGTGCCCATTCGGATCGGCGTTAATTCCGGATCCCTTGAGGTCGATCTGATCGACAAATACGGTGGCGTTAAGCCCGAAGCAATGGCGGAATCGGCGATAAGGTGGGCTCATTTCTTTGAGCAACAAGGATTTGATGACATCGTCATTTCGGTTAAAGGCTCATCCGTGCCCGCAACTATCAAAGCGTATCGAATTGTGGCCGAAAATCTTAGTTATCCACTGCATTTAGGGGTCACAGAGGCTGGTCCTGCATGGACGGGAACGATAAAATCGGCGATCGGGATCGGCGCTTTGCTTGCCGACGGGATAGGCGACACGATCCGCGTTTCACTGACCGCAGACCCTGTTGAGGAGGTGAAAGTTGCGTGGGAAATCCTTAAAGCGCTTGAGCTTAGAGCACGAGGCCTTATGTTGATCTCTTGCCCAACATGCTCGAGGACACGCGTTGACCTGATGAAAATCGTGGCTCAAGTGGAAAAACGGCTCGAAGGGTTCAAAGTTCCGATAAAAGTCGCTGTCATGGGCTGCGAGGTGAACGGACCCGGCGAGGCGCGCGACGCTGACATCGGGATCGCCGCTGGCCCGGGATTCGGCCTGCTTTTCAAAAAGGGCAAAGTGATCCGCAAGATACCAGAAGACAAGATCGTCGAGGAGCTTATCGCCGAGATCGAGGCAATGGAAAAGGAGTGGCGTGCTTGACGCAGATGCGATGCCGTTTTAAAATCGATGTCTCAAATACAAGCTTGTGAGTTTTAATGTGATGCGCTTCTTTTTGAGACTTTAATTGGTTCATCCTGAAATTCTCTAAACCAAGGGGGGATCGAAATGCCTGCTAAAAGCACAAAAACACAAAATGAGGTCGCCAGATTCAAGGAAGCATTGGAAGCCAGAAACTACAAGTTCACACGGCCTCGCAGGATAATAGCGGAAAAGGTGCTCTCGATGCGTAAACATTTCACGGCCGAAGGACTCTACAACTCACTCAGAAAGAGCAAATCTATTTCAAGGGCAACAGTTTACAGAACTCTCGCTTTGCTGGCTCAACTTGGTTTTGTCGAAGTCCATGATTTCGGCAAAGGCAGGCGTTTTTACGAATATGTCGGTGGCAAGAAATCACATTCGCATTTTATCTGCATCAAATGCGGTAAGATCATTGAGTTTCCATCCGACAAAATCGAATCCATCATCCAAGAGGCGGCCGCCGCTAACTCTTTCATAATCAAGAGGTTTAGCATCAATGTCTATGGACTTTGCGGTAAGTGCGCTCAGAAGTGAGGAAAGGAATTGAGGCTTAGCTTAGCTGCATTTCCGCAATCCTTGCCACTCTCAAAAGTTCACCGTCTCCAAAAGCCCTTCCAATAAGCTGCAATCCTATGGGTAGCCCATCGTTGGTTGTCCCGCACGGAATCGAGATTGCAGGAAGGCCAGCGAGGTTGACCGTAACAGTGTAAATATCAACGAGATATAGCAAAATCGGATCGGTCAGGCGTTCTCCCAATTTG
>QNDP01000184.1 GCA_003645975.1 Candidatus Hydrothermota bacterium
ACGATTTTCTCCTTATCGGGGATATCCACAAGTTTATGAAAACTCTGGCATCGGAATTTGGAGGGGCTGATGTCATTTATTCCCAATTTCGTACTGCAAAATTGAGGAAAGACAAGCTGACAATCGATGTAGCACACGCTCGAAAGGAGCGTTACCCTCGTCCGGGCGCTTTGCCAGATGTATGGCCAGCCTACGATATTGCCGATGACCTCAGTCGAAGAGACTTTACGATAAACGCAATGGCCATCAATCTCTTAAATTTCGATGTTGTGGACCTTTTCGGAGGACTCTCGGACCTACAAAACGGTATTATCCGTGTGCTATATGTCGGCAGCTTCAGGGATGACCCGACACGGGCATTCAGAGCGATCCGTTACCGCCATCGCTTTGGATTCCGATACGACCAAACCACCGAAGAAGAGCTCAAAAGTGCGTTTGCTTGGGTCAGAGATGTGAGCTTTGGAAGGATAAGAAATGAACTGAAACGGATGGCACAAGAGGATAAACGGGCGGAGATGTTCATTGAAGTCTCAGATTATAAAATACTTTTGTGGATGAAAGCCGACCCTGAACATATCGTTCGCATTGACAACAAGCTGGAAGGCAGAAGCCCAAAGCACTGGGTAGCATTCTTTGCTGCCTTTGTCTTTCGCTCCGACTTCGATTGGGAGCGTCTTCCGCTAACTCGTTGGGAATACAATGTGATGCGTCAAATAAAAACTGGGCTCGGACTGAAGGCATCTACCCTGTCGGAAATTCACAAAGTTTTTAGACGATTCGATGAGATCTCGGTCAAAGTGATTTCTGCCATAAGAGGCGGGATTTTCGAGGATTATGAGCACAGGCGAGTTAATGCAAAGACCCATCTCAAAGGCGAAGACCTCATAAAAATGGGCGTGCCGCAGGGTCCGTTGATCGGCAAAATTATAGAACTTCTGGAAATCCAAAGACTTACTGGAAACATTCAGACGGTTGAGGATGAGATCGAGTTTGTGCAAAATATGTTGAAAACCGCTGATTGAGATAAGAACTTCGCCTGTATTGTGCCGGGACATGGCGACCCCACCTTCTGACCAAATCACAAAGTTAACTCTGATACAAGATATTGAGAGCGTCAGGAGTAAAGATGCCTTCGTTTATGCTCCCGGAAGGTGTAGTGGGGTGATTCGCCCATGAAGTGTTTCAATTTATTGATTCAAAAAGACTTTTTAAAACTTTACTGTCAAAGCCGTGCGGATTTCGTGCCCTTCGAGCAAGACTTTGCCCGATATAGGCAGGCCGTTGCAACCTATGATGTTGAGCAAGGTGGTTTTACCTGAAGACCCGACGATGAGGATGAAATCGGACCTATGGACGGCAAGTTCGATTCTTTTCAAGGTGTGCACTTTCGCCCTACTCGTCCCATAAATTTTGTGAACATCTTGAAGCTCAAACACGGGCATAGTCGATTGAGTAAAAATTCACCAACTTAATGAATATGTGGTGGTAAGCTTGAAGTTACTCAATTTTTTGGAGTTTACACATCTCTTTCCTCCAATATTAAAAACCAAAGTTCCATATTTTCCCATTTTTATGACAGAGGCAACCCCGGTTTCTATCACTTTAATCTCGTTTTGCTTTGATAGATTGACACGCGAATCTATCGTAAAGTTTTTCCTTACCTTGTAGGAGTTAGCCACTTCTAAGGAAAAGATCGTTGTATGCCCTGAAGCAGCCACATAGTATTCCGTTATAGTCAGCATATTTGTGAGGTAAAACCGATCAAATAACCTTTTTGTCATGGAAAAAATTCCAGCATGTGAGTAACTTGTGGGTTTATCATAGGGTCTTTGAGAAACGCTTTCGTTGTAGGTATAGGTAAGTCCCAGAACCGTCGGGTTGGTGGTTGAAACTGTGTGATTAAAACTTATCGAGAAGGCCTGAACATGGCTGTAAGATATTGTATTACCGCCCTTTTTGCCGAATCTAAACGCAGCATTGATGTTAAACACGACAACCGGGACTTCTGGTTTGTGGAGGCTTATTCCTATGCCTATCCGTTGGTCGTAATAAGTGGTTTTATCCACATTAAAAACATTGCTTGTATATTGACTTAAACGCCCTCTAATAGATAGTTCACGTCCTATTCTTTGAGCGACTTTTATCTCGATGCCTTCTCGATCGGCTTTCAGGGAAGGATTGCCAAATGTGTTGTAACCCGGAGAAATGAACTTGTAACTCATTGAGACATCACCAGTCCTATGCCTATAAGTGGATTTTAACTCGCCAGCGACTCCGACTTTTATGTCAAAGTGAGGCTGAACCCAATTGTATAGGAAATCAGGGACTTGTTCGACATACTCCCTGTCGATCGGAGCAGATGCAAGGTTATTTGTAACAGACGCAAATAATTGGACACTTGTATTTAACCTCCTTTTGAATAAAGACAGGTTCGCATCAAGTCCTACAACTTTGTTGTCATAAGGATAGCTTATCGAAGACGAGTCTTGGCATTTCGGCACAGAGTTCGGATCGTCAGCCCCTTCTAAATAAAGGAAATGGAAATGGGCAGCAGCGGTTTTCCCCACACCAAGCCTTACAGAGCGTAGCTTTCTTTCAAAAACTGCAGGTCTTCCACTGCTGCACGGAGTTGGACGCGCCACTTCTCCATCAGCATAGGCAATGAAGAATTTCCAGGGCGTGAACTGAAAGGCAAATCCTTTTACACCTATTCCTTGAAGCGTATATGGTGAATGGATGGGCGTTACATTGCCAATCCCTATGTTTTTGAAAGCCAATATAAATTTGGGAACTTTGATGTATTCCAGAAGCAACTGCTCTGGATTTAAGGAAATGCTGAAAGTGTTGATTCTTTGTCGGAGTTTGTTGTCCTCGGTGGAAAAATAAAAGTCCATCTTAATGGGCATCCTGTAGAGTGTGAATGTGGGGCGGAGTGCCCACCGCCCATAAAGTCCGGGACGCATCTGCACCCCACCCCATGTTGTATCAATCCCACCAGTTACATTCATCGTCCCATGAAATTCGAATGGGACAACCATTAACACTGCGTAAAGAAAATACGCGCTCATGATTATAGACGGTGAATTTTTAAAAAATTTATCTTATTGTTGGAGACCGCCGGATGACCGGGATTCTGTCGCCGCGTTGAGGGGGTTTGCCTATTTTAGGCATACAGAATACCCATTCACAAGAAGAGCAATTACAAGGGACTGCGGTCCCATCATAGCAACTGCCTGCTCTATCGCAAACATCAACACGAACGGCTATCTCCCTGAAAGTTCTGGAGCCGGAGGGAATATCTAAGATTGTGGACAAATCTACGACTACTAAGAGGCCCGATAATGGCAACGGATAGGAAGTAACACCACTGGATGTTAGATTAAGAGAATATGTGCTAATCTCTCCATCCATGTCTTCTGCTCTTATTGTTATGCGGGACACAGATTTGTCAATTCCACATCTGTCATCCAAATAAAACTGTAATTCGCTAAAAATCGCGTCGACATAAATAGTATCGCTGTTACAAGCCGCACATACTGGTTCTACCAGTGATATATGAGGAGGAGTGTCATCGGTTAAAAATGTCCAAATAAACGGCGAATTGGGGACAAGCTGGTGGCCACAGGTGTCCGTGACAGAGAAATGGGCTTCGATGGCTCTCGTTCTGCCTATAGAGCAAATAACATCCATAGGGATATCGAAAGTAAACCAACCTGATGTGGAATTAGGATTGTCAGGAGACCATCCGCTTGAAGGAGTTTCAAAAATAAGAGATCCGTCGGAGAAAAGCGTGAGAGTCGCTGTGTCATTTATTGGACAACTGCAAGCTCCCAGAGTATCAGATACATGAACCCTTATTGGACAACTTTGTTGCATGCCCAACGAATCGCAGCACAGACAACTACATTCACCGGGTATCACGCTGTCAACCCTCAAAACCACATCCGGTTCCACCCTTCGAGTGCAATAATGAAGACAGTAAAGGGCTCCTATACAATATGGCGCATTGCAATTGCCTCCACTTGTTA
>QNDP01000185.1 GCA_003645975.1 Candidatus Hydrothermota bacterium
ACTGGGCTGAGTGTATTCCAATCTCCTGAGATAGTGCCAACAGGAAAAATGCATTACGGAGTTGGTGGACCTCTGTTTTTTGCGACAAATGAAGGGGTTATCCTTATCCCACTTCCGGAATTCTATGCCAGATATGGAATTGCGCCGCACATGGATGCAAGTTTGAGGATGCCTTTTATCGTGGCCGGAGATAACGGCGCTTTCTTGGCCATGACAGGGGACATAAGGTTTGGAACGCAGACCGATCCGGGGTTTATCGCCGTATTCCAAACATCCTTTTGGTCAAGTGGTGAGGAGGGTTTGGTGGCATTTCAACCCGGCCTCTTTTTCACCGGCGGAAACATCATGGCTGGAGCACAATTGCTGCATTTGGGCGTTTTGTCCGACGCTTTGGGTTCCTCAACTCGGCTTGCAAGGTTCTATTTGGGAACTCGCCAACCTCTCCGAAAGGGTCTCTATGTGAATGAAGGCGTTTCTTTTATAAAACCTTTGGAAGGGGATGATAACTTTTGGATTGTGATGCTCGAAGTCAGCTTCGAGTTTGGCAAATGACGGTCAAATTAAAACTTACGGCGTCTTCCTCGGTTCGTTCTCAAAGCCGCGGAGGAGCGAGGCATATTGCGGTATCTATCTGATTGCACACAAAAACAGGGATGAGGTAATGGATTTCGTCAAAAAGATATTCGAGGCCAAAGGGAAGAGAAGCGAAAAGTGAGGGCAAAATCCATCCTTACGCGCACCAAACTGCCCGGCATCGATTACACACTTAACCCGTATTTTGGCTGTGGCCATCGGTGTGTTTACTGTTATGTCCCTCATTTCCTGAAGCTTCCATATCCTCCGAGACCCGAGCCGAAGGAAAATGCGGTCGAACTTCTGCGCCGAGAGGTTCTCAGGAAGAGGCCGGGACATGTCTTAATCTCCTCTGCGACCGACCCATATCAGCCTTTGGAACGGCGATGGATGCTGACTCAAAAAATTTTGAAGATATTCGCAACCGTGAAAATTTGGAGAATAACGATACTCACAAAGTCCGACCTTGTGCTCAGGGACATTGAGATCTTGAAATCGATTCCAAAAATCGAGGTCGGACTGACTATCACAACGGATAGAGAGGATATTAGACGCATTTTTGAACCATTTGCATCTCCCATCTCAAATCGGATAAATGCGTTGAAAGTCCTGAAATCCGAAGGTATCAGAACTTACGCCTTCATCGCACCTTTCCTGCCCATGAACCCCAGAAGGCTCGCAGAACTCATCGAACCCCATGTCGATTATGTCCTAATCGATGTCATGCATTACCGCAGGTCGGTGTCGAAAATCTTGGTGAAATATGGATTTGACTTCATCCTGTCCGAAAGGTGGCAGGAGGAGGTCATCGATGTCTTAAGGGATGTGTTTGGAGACAAGCTGGCCGTTGGAAGTGCAGTCGAACGATAGACTTCGGTGATGCTGACAGAACCGCGATCGCCTGACTTTCCTTGAGGTCTAAAAAGGGCTATTTCCGACTGACTCGGAAGCATAAGCGTCAGTTGGACAGAACCGCCTTGACAAGTTTTTGCTCTTTGTAACCCACTTTGAGGCCTTCTATCCTGTCGAGGATCTCTATCCTTTTGATGCCCATAGAAATTGCGTCTTCGATGATGTTGACCAACAGGACGACGCCGGGCTGCACATCGGCCGCATTGGGATCGATGTCCTCGACCAAGATGTGGACGGTGTCTCCATATCTTGTCAGGAGTGCGACGGCGACACGCCATCCATCTGCGTCAAGACATCTTATCGAAAGCCAACCATATTGAGACAAAATCCGTGCGATCTCCCTGAGAAATGCCTCGTGCCCGGGTTCTATCTCCTTTCCGAGCAATCTCATGATCCGGACGAGGCTGTCTATGCCTTCGTCGATCAATTCGGGTCTATCGACCGATTTTATCTGCATGTTCGCCAGTCTGTGCGCCCTTTTGACCAGTTTTGTGAATTTGCGCCTGTCGTGCGGCCTCATCGAGAATATCAACTCGTCCATAGAATCCGGCAGGTCTATGTAGGCGAAACTGCCGACCTCGACCTTTTCAAAATTTAGATTGAGGTTTTGGGCGGCCTTTTGAAGTGCCCACAGGGTCGGCGATTGTGCGTGGAACGGTCCCAGCTCTGCCCGAAAATCTGATGCGCCGCGCACGAGTCGGAAGGCCTCCTCAATCGCTTCGTTCCGATATTTCGGTGTGATCACAAAATCGTAATACCCATAACCTGCTGCAAATGGAAATTCGACCACAACGCATTCTCCGCGAACCCGTTTGACTAACGGCAAAACACCCTGCAGGACGCCCGAGTGGTCTCTCAATGTGATCAAGCTCAACTCTTCGTCCGAAGCAAAGAAATCATAAGCTATTCCAAGCCAATGAGGTGTTATGAAAGGAGTTTTGTCTGGCTGGCGCTTCAAAAGCTCCAACCACTCATCGGCCAGATCCCAAAAGATCGATGGGTCACTGCTGATTCTTAAATCCAACATTGAAAGTGCCTCCGGTGTCCAAAAGATTTTAAAGAAATTGGCGTCTCGTGTCCATGTAATTGATGTCGAATAGTTTCATCTTAAGGCCGTTCGATTTTGGAGTATAAAGACCGGTCTCGGACAAAGCCGATGCCCTGCGATAGAAAGAGGTCAAAATTTTTTGACATTTGGTCGGTTAACATGGTGAGATCTTAAAAAGGCGTTAAATTGAAGAACGGAGCTTTGGAGCTTCCCACACATAACTCACTTTTTGACTTCGGAGAGAAGAGGTGCGAAGCGTGCTGCCAGCGGGTTGGGGTAATCATCTCGGTAAAATTCAACGAACTGCCAAAACTTTTCAGCAAATTTTGGGACAAATTCGGGCTTAAGGAACACGGTTATCGGCTCTATCGGCACCATCCAAGACATCTTAAGGAACGGTGTTTCCTCTTTTTTGACCGTTCTGCGCAATCTCGGCGATGTCAGGAAGAGCCTCCTGTCGAAGAACTTGGCTATGATGATCCCGATGAACTGCCCTCCGCAGACGATTTTGAGATTGTTGACGAACCCGGTGCCTTCGTAGCCGTCCTTGGAACGCACCCTGATGTTCGTCGATGCTTCCAACACTATTTCCACATTGGGGCATTTGATAAGCTTTTTGATCTCAGGCGATTGCATAAACGCCATGAACGCTTGAAGGAAATTGGACAGGTCCTTCACCTCTATCCTTGCCTCAATGAAATCCTTGTCGATCTTGTATTCCTTTATGGCAGCGGCTCTGCCGGCTTTCTTTTCCTCCTTTTTCCCAAAGATATTTCCAAACAATTCTTTGAGACTCATGGCTTTTTGCCGTCCCTCCTGATTTTTTCAATTGCAAATCTGACAAATCCATCGGCCTCATCAAGCTGCCTTTTTGCCTCATCGTAATCGGCACCTGAAAGTATCATGACGATTGCTATTTTAACGCTGCCTTTAGCAAGCTCAAGGTATTTTGCTGCGGTCTCGTAATCCACACCGGTTGCGATCATGATCACACGCTTAGACCTCTCGACAAGCTTTTTGGATGTAGCCCAAAGATCGACCATCATGTTCTCATAGACCTTGCCCAGTCGGATCATTGCGGTCGTCGAGATCATGTTTAGAACGAGTTTTTGCGCTGTTCCGGCCTTCATCCTTGTAGAACCCATAATCACCTCTGGGCCGACAACCGGACAGATCAGGACATCTACATCTATATCGACCTTCTCACGAGGTATAGCTGTAATCAAGGCCGTCTTGGCGCCGATCTCACGAGCATATTTGAGGCCGCCGACCACATAAGGCGTTCGCTTTGAGGCCGCAAGTCCGATGACGAAATCGCCGGCCACAACTCCACGCTCTTTTAAGTCGTTAACTGCGTTCTCCGGATGGTCTTCTGCGCCTTCCTGTGCGCGTATAAGTGCGCCGTATCCACCTGCGATTAAACCTTGAACGAGCCAGAACGGAGTGCCGTAGGTTGGCGGCAATTCCGCTGCATCCAAGACGCCCAGCCG
>QNDP01000186.1 GCA_003645975.1 Candidatus Hydrothermota bacterium
ATGTGCTTCTTGTTAAGCTCTTCTCTGAGCACTTTTATTTCTTCGTAGTGGTTATCGTGGACGCCGATGTGCCTTTCATGCATGGAAAGCGCGGACGGCCCGAAAATAGATTCCCAAAACGCCTGATCCCTTCTCAACTGTTCTTTCAACTCATTGAGTAACTTGGACTTTAAATCCTTAAACTCTTCAGCAATAACCTCCCTGATCGTCTCCTTCAGTTCCGATTTTCCCTCTGATGAGATAAGACTTTGAGCCTCCTTCATAGCTGCCTCCTATAAAGTAAATCAGCACCGCAAATTATAACAAACGGCCTTATTGTTAGCAACTTTTTGAAAATTCCAAGCTTAGGGATTTCCAATGTTGATTTCGGCCTCTCAGATGTGAAATTCGACGATGTCCTTGTCCTGAAGCACATAAGTTCGTTCAAGCCGTTGCCCGTCAAATTTGCTTGACCCCCAAACTCTTGCATATTTTAACTTTCTCGCGAAATCTTTGTGAATCTTCTCGGCAGCATCAAGAATGGTGCTTCCAAGTTTAAGTATCAGTGGATCGGACATATCCGGTGGGTGTCCCGGCTCCTTAGTGTAAACCCGAATAACCTCCAATTCCTTGAAAATCAACGGCTTAACTTCTTCAAGCCCTTCACCTGTAACGGCGGAAACCGGGACGATCGGAAAATCCGGAAGAAATTCCTTCAAAATTTCAAGTCGGTCGGCAGCACCTTCAGCATCAACCTTGTTGGCTAAGACGAGCGTCCGTTTGCGCACAGGCCCAAAAATCTCCTCTCCCCGTTCACCTTTGCCGATAAGCGTAATTTTATGTTCCTCAAGAGCTTGGAAGGTTGTTTCGAGATCGTCCAGAAGGGTGTCAGTCGAAAGGTCTGCGACAAGCAACACAAGGTCGCAATTCCTCGTTATGTCTATCTGCCAAAATGGCAGCTTTTTGGGGACAAAGGGCGGCGTGTCGATGAGTTGGATCTGGATGTCCTCGAATGGCATCATGCCGATGACATAGTTTTGGGTCGAAAACGGATAAGGAGCTATGACCGGTTTCGCTTTGGTCAATGCGGCCAATATGCTCGATTTGCCCACATTAGGTGGTCCGACCAAAACACACTGTCCAGCCCCTTCCTTGCGCGGGTAAATGAATCTTCTGCGACCGCCGGATTTTTTCTCCTCTGCAAGCAACTTCTTGAGTTTCGAGATCTTGGCTCTGATGTCGGCTTGGAGCTTGTCCGTGCCTTTGTGCTTGGGCATCACGGCGAGCATCTCTCGAAGTGCTGCTATCTTCTCCTCAATTGTTCTGGCTGCTCGATATTTTTTCTCTGCCTCGAAATATTCGGGCGTTAAATTGGCCGGCATTGCATATCACCCCACTGCAAAACCTTCGTCATCATTTTCACAGGGAGTCAATTTATGAGCCGATTTGCAAGTGTTTTCAAGACCTTGCAGAACAATCAGAACTTTTTGTGCGACTATGAACTGTTGTCTAAACCCGTCTCTTCCAATTTAACCTACGCTCACCAGCGGTTAGATTCACCCTCCGACCGCCTCGTATCGTTTGAGACCGGCGAGCCACATCAGTTGAACGATCGCTCTAAGGACGAGAATCCAAACGATCCCGACAAAAAGGTTGGACAGTTTGTCGCTCAACGCCATACGCCCAACAAGCACTTGGATCGGGACATAGAAAATGAACTTGAAAGGCAGATAGTTGAGGACTTGTCCAACGGGTATGAGGTCTAACGGCAAGACCTCTCCGCCCAAAAGTCCGATGGTGAACGCCCAAAGCTGTGAAAAACCGTAAGGGTTTCCAACCCAAAAAGATAGGAGATTGAAGATGACCCCGGCCATGAAGGCCAGCGCATGGGCGACGATGTAAAACACCACCCCCCAAAGTAGGTCTTGGACACTGGGAAGGATGATCTTGTCCTTGAAGAAGATGAGCAGAGGCGACACTCCAATTATGTCCGCTATCAGCCACATGACAGATGCGCCCAAAAGCACTGAGTAATAGTAACCTACGAATGAAATCGGTCGGATCAAAAAATAACTCAGGTCTCCGTTTTTGATCGATTTAGAAATATCGGAATAGGCGAAAATCGGCATGTTTCCCCCTATCACCAGCACAAAAAGGTAATAGGTCAGCATCTGATTGCCCGAATAGTTGCCAATCTGACCGCCATGACGATAGACCGCCGCCCACAAAAATGCATAGGCCAAAAACGGGAAAATTATGTAAGAAACGCTTACCAGAAGATTTGCACGATATTTGAAGTTCAGTTTCACCTCGTTAGATGCAGCGACCAAATATTTGTGAATTCTCATTGTGCTCATGTCCTCTCCACCGCTGGTTCTAACAGCTTTAAAGTTCCGGAATCCGCATCAAGCTCGGCCTCGACACCGATCGGAAGCGTGATTATGTCGGTCATGTGTCCGAATTGGAATCCATAAGCCACAGGAACACCGAGTCTTCTGAGCCGCTCGGCGAGCACATCGACAAGGGAATCCTCCGAAGTCCCCTTCGGCGGAGTAAGCCTTCCAACGGCTATCCCCTTGACCTCTTCGAGCTTGCCCGTGAGCATCAGGTGGGTCAGCATTCTGTCGATCCGATACCCTTCTTCGTTGACATCCTCAAAGAACAGGATCGAATCTTTGAGCGAAAAATCGAAATCCGTGCAGATCAAAGTCATCAAAATTGAAAGGCATCCGCCGACCAACCTTCCCTTCGCAATACCCCCAAAAATCGGCTCATGTTCGGTTCTCACAGCAATTTTTTCGCCGTTGAGGACTTTGAACAAATTCCTGAACGAGAATTCGCTGCCTTTGGCGAAGTTTGAGGCCACCATAGGTCCGTAGAAACCGACCAGTCCGGTTTTGACATAGATGGCCATCAACAGCGAGCCTATGTCGCTAAATCCGATCAACGGTTTGGGATGTTCTTTGATGACCTTGTAGTCGAGTTTGTCGATGTATCTCAATGTCCCGTAACCTCCTCGAACTGAGATGATCGCATCTATCTCATTGTCAGTGAACATCCTCATCAGTTCGGCGGCCTTCTCCTCGTCAGAACAGGGTCTTTTGGCGCATCTGCCGATTTTCACTCTAAGGCCATGTTTTTCAAGGAATTCAACGCCTCGATCCACCGCATCAAGCTCTTTCGGGAGGCTCGCGAAGCTCGAGATTCCGATCACAGCTCCGCTTTTTAACCCTTTCGGTTTGATCAAATTGCGCATTCTCAGGCCTCCGGACTCGATTTCTTAAATTTTAATCCCCTATCATCCACCCCCGTCGGTTTATCTCAAAATCACAAGTTTCTGGGGTTTGATCATTTTACCGCAGAATGAGATGCGGGCGTAATAGACTCCTGCGGGCAAGGGGCGCCCATCCGTGTCCCTCCCGTCCCACGAAATCACATGGTTTCCGGCCGTCAACTCCTGAGAAAGTGCAGAGACAAGGCGGCCTGACACATCGTAGATCTCGACCTCGACCTCGCCGTCGTGAGGCAGTTGAAATTTGAGGACAAAGGTGGAACGGGACGGATTGGGCGCAAAGTTCCCGAACGAAAGCTTCAAACCGCTTGACGGCGATTCATCCACCACCGGCATGATGGAGTTCGTCAGATGCAATTCCACTGAATCCGAATATGATGGATTCGATCCGACCATGACCAACACAAGGTCGATGGTGGTATCGGACGGCTGTTCCACCAGAGCAAAGCTGAAGGGGTCGAAATGGTTGTCGAAGATGTCTCCTGATTGGACATCCCCAACAAATGTCGTAGTGTCAATAAGTTCGACATCAACATCTTCGCTTCTTAATTTGAGCCACAAGCTATCGACGTCTCCGCCGATGTTTTGAAATTCGACCCAAAGCCTAACGGTCTCAGCGGGTTCTATGATCCCGTTTCCGTTGCCCCCGATAGAGTCATCGACCGTATAACCGAGAAGCGACATGCTCGGCGTGAGCCAATAGATTGGAGGGTCTGTGGTGAACAAAATCGCACGGTTCGATTG
>QNDP01000187.1 GCA_003645975.1 Candidatus Hydrothermota bacterium
CGTCTCGTCTCTGGCCAGCTTCATGCAGATCGATAAGATTTTTTGACAATCGAATTGTCCATCGTAAAGTGCGGCCAGCGCTTCCAACGCCTTCGCCCTCAACACTTCGCTCCCCTTCTCGGCAATAGACGCCAGTGTTTCCAAGATATCCTTCCGCATAAGTTTCAGTTGCATAACGAGTTCGATGGCATTGGATTGGGCGATTTCGGATGTTTCGATGAGGTATTTTTTGACCTCAGTCGCAATCTTTCCTGCGAGTCCCTGTCCGATCAACTGCCTGAGCCACTTGACCATCAAGTTCCTTGTCCTTGCATCGGCATTCATGAGGGCTATGCGGACAGCCTTTTGTAGGATCTCGTCGTCAACATCCCTCTTTTTGAAAAAGTAATGGAGTGCTGCAAGCCTAAGCAGCGGCTCGGTGGGCTTCTCGATAAGTGAAGTTACAACTTTGCGGGCTGTTTCATCCTGATCAGCGAACAAAGCGAGCGCAAATGCGGCGGTGGAACGCAAGAGTAACGGACCGTCGCTTTTGGTCAATATGACCAATTTTTCGATGGTTTCCGAATCGAACAGGTTTAACTTTGCGATCAGCTCAACGCATCTTTGCTTCTGATAGGGGTCCTTGCCGTCCAAGCACATTCTCAGGGCTTCGATAAGTTCAGGGGACACGACCCCGAACATCCTGAGCGCAGATGTCGCGGCTCTGTTCCAGAAGTTTGCTCTTAGAGCCGAGTTGAGGACATCGAGCACTGTCGATTCGTTGTGTGTCCCTCGTGCCGCTTTGATCAGTTCGATAGCCCTATGTCTCAACACGAAGTTATCGGCTTCTATCGTCTTAGCTGCGTTTCTCACAAGCTCAGACCCGTTTAGGAGGGATGCATGTGCGGCCACTTCGGCCGAAGTCAGTTCGGCCTCACGGATGTAAGGCTCAAATTTCGAGGTTTTTGTTCGTATAAGCTCCTTGAGTTGAATGACATCTGCGTCGAAAAGGGCTACTGTGCCGAGCTCCGACGCCGCATGGAGCGCAAGAGTATGCCACTGCGGATCGTAGATCTTTTTGGCAAGTGTGCGAAGGTCTCTTCTCCTCAAAATTTCCTTGACCGCGAGATGCTCAACGAATCTCCTTTGAAGTCGGCAACCTTCGAGTTCCAACATCCTTCTGACGGCCTCTTTCTCCTTTTCATCTCTGAGTTGCAAGGACTTGGTGAGTTCATCCACGAACACACGCAGCCTTTTCGGCGACGACATAAAGACGAAGTGGTCAAGGATGGCGGCATAGGCAAGTTGGGTGAGCGCACGCATAAATTTTGTCGGATGGACACCTACTAATGCCCCTTCAGAGACGCACGCATGGACGGCTGTGCGCACAAATTCATCAAGCAGTTCGGCTTCGGAGACGAATTCTCTGGTTTCCGGACGGATGAGTTTGAACATTATGGCGAGCATGAGCGGGTTTTCCGTGAGCTTTTTGGCCGATTGTGAACTTTCGTTTAAGGCGAGTATCTTGGCCACGCGGCTCTCGGCCTCAAGTGCTGCCTCCTCACCTGCGAGGCTTTCGACCAAGCTCATGAGTTCCAGCGAATGCCTCAGCTCCGATTCGTTGAAGTTCAGAAGCTCAAATACCCTTATCCCTTCGATCTGCAAGGGCATCATGAAATAACCGATCTTTCTGGCGGTAACTAAGACAAAGTTTCCGTTGGCTTTGATACTGTCGATAAAATCCTCAAGTTTGAAGGCAAATTGCCCCCGAATGTTCAACGGCACCAAATCGTAATCCATGAAGAAAAGTGCTGCGTTGCCTGCCTCTATGGCTCTGTCCAACACCGCATCCATGTGCGGGATGTCAAACCTTTCGGACAAAAACGATGCTACTGCGTCCTTGATGTCCAACTTGCGCGTTTCCATTAGCTTGGCCACCGCCGGCGTGAATATCGGCAAAGCGAGCCTCCGTTTGTTGCCGACATCGGGCATCCCCTTCAGGAAGTTCAGGATCAGGAACCTTGCAGTCATGTCCTTGCCGGAGCCGGCGTCCCCTATCAGCACACTGACTTCGGAATCGGCCAGTTCGATTTCGGAGAAGAGATCCAACCTCGAAACCCTGTCAATCCAGTATCTTTCGATCAGTCTCGTGAATTCCTCAGACTTTGGCCCTTGAAACAGCCTGCTTCTCAAATCGATGAACTCATGTGTGAACGAAATCTCCCTGAATCTCCTGCGGACATAAAACGCATAGAGAGAGGATACCGGAAAAGGTGAAAACGGGATGGAACTTTGAGTTGACAAAATCCGGGCTGTTAATGCGGATTCGAGAGCATCTATGTCTTTTTGGGTCAACTCGCCGGACTTTTTAGTTCGCAGGTCTTCGATTTCGGCCTCATTTTGCTTTTCCATCGAAAAGGTGGAGAAATTTTGGGAGCTTCTTAACATGAAGAGCGGCGTGAGCTTTATGGTTTCGACCACAATTTTTAAGTTGCGGATCGGCTTGACATTGGCCAAGACATCTTTGCAGTTGAGTGCGATTCTGGCGGATATGGTCTCGCCTTTGATGGACTCATCCCACATTATGCTTCTGAAGGCATCAAAAGCGGCTTTTTGGCAGGTTTCTTCAAGATCTTTAACTTCTGCTTTATCGACTGCCTTTTGGATGGCATTTTCGATTTTTTCGAGCAACTCTTTGGAACTCAGGGCGATCTGCAATTCGTTTTCGAGTGCTATGCGCATTGGCGGATAGACGAGTCCAAAGGCGGCCTTGAGGACCTTGAGGCTTAATTCACCGAACCGGTTAACGAAACTGAGGGTTGCGCTGTTCAACTTCATGACACTCACCGCCCATTTCTCCTTTCGTCTTTTGACTGCATTTCGAAAATCGAAACCGAATGTTCAAATTAAAGGAAGCAAGTCCAAAGCACACAAAACAGTGGGATGAGAACGACAAAGATTGGATGGATTATGTTGAAACGCCTCCTTTATTTCAACGAATCTGACAATTCATTGATTTTGGGCAACTTGCAGGCTCAAAGCGAAGCGATTTTTATCGTATCTCTTTTGCCACTTCCCGAGCGATTATGAGTCTCTGTATCTGATTTGTGCCCTCGTAAATTTGGGTTATCTTGGCGTCTCTCATGAACTTCTCGACGGGATATTCTTTCATGTATCCGTAGCCGCCGAGTATCTGGACGGCATCTGTGGTAACTTTCATAGCCACGTCTGCTGCAAAGGCTTTAGCCATAGCGGCTTCCTTTGAAACCTTCTTGGCGCCTGAGTCGATGTAACGGGCGACGGAATAGACCAACGCCCTTGCCGCCTCGATTTGCATGGCCATGTCCGCAATCATCATCTGGATCGCTTGGAAGTTGATGATCGGCTGGCCGAATTGGACACGCTGATGGGCATATTTGACGGCCTCCTCGAAAGCGCCCTGCGCTATGCCGACCGCCTGCGCACCAACGCCGGGACGCGAATGGTCAAAGGTGTCCATTGCGATGATGAAGCCCAAGCCCTCGCGTCCGAGCATGTTCTCTGCCGGCACACGCACATCTTCAAAAATAAGCTCCCTTTGAACCGAAGCCCTGATGCCCATCGTGTTCTCCTTCTTGCCGAAACTGAAACCGGGCGTTCCTTTTTCGACGACGAACGCCGAAAGACCTCTCATTCCGCGATCCGGACGGGTCGAGGCTATGACAACATAGAGGTCCGCCTCACCGCCGTTCGTGATGAATATCTTGTTCCCGTTCAAGACATACTCGTCGCCGTCGCGCACGGCACGGGTCTGGACATTTCCAGCGTCAGAACCGGCATTGGGTTCCGTCAATGCGAAAGCGACCAGAAGTTCGCCGTTGGCTATTTTCGGAAGATACTTCTGTTTGAGCTCATCGCTTCCAAATCGGACTATCGGGATGGTGCCAAGCCCGACTGCGGCGAACGAGACTGCCAATCCGGGTTCCACCCTTGCAAGCTCCTCGACCACAATGACCATGTCCATCACAGAGGTGCCAA
>QNDP01000188.1 GCA_003645975.1 Candidatus Hydrothermota bacterium
CCAAATTACCCAAGATCTTGGGGAGAGAGCGGTCATTGAAGATTGCAAAATGCGGTCAACAACTCGTTTATCCCTAAATCCAACTGCTTCCACCCTTCTAACCCACAAATCTGCCCGAAGTTGCGCATGATTTTGCGATGACATTAAAATTGCCGCTATAACGAGGTTCCCAGTAGTTAACCTTGCAGGAGTGGAGACTTATGGAGTTCCGAATGCTTAGCCGTTCAGCAGCAGAGACCGAAGCCATCGGCGAAACACTCGGCAAATTGGTAGTTCCACCTTTCGTCGTCGCCCTCTTCGGTGATTTGGGTTCGGGTAAAACCACATTTGTTCGAGGGTTTGCAAAGGGACTCGGCGTGCCCATCGAAGCCGTTCGCAGCCCAAGTTTCACTCTCGTCAATCAATACGAGGGGCGCGTCAAACTTTACCACATCGACCTTTACCGCCTTGACGACATCTCCGAACTTATCCCTCTGGGTTTCACTGATATAATGAGCGAAGAAGATGCTGTCTGCGTCATCGAGTGGGCGGAACGCGGTTACCTCGTTTTGCCGGACGAACGACTCGATATCTATTTTGACCACACCGATTCGGAAAACGAAAGATGGATTACTTTCCACCCGCAAGGTGAAACTGCAAAAGCAATGATCGAGGCTATTCTCTGATTTTTTGAACAATTTACGGAGGCAATAAGATGAGCAGACGAGCGAAAATCATCAATGTCGCCAAAGATTTATTGGCACGTTTTGGTTTCAAAAAGACAACAATGGAAGACATTGCGCGTGCCGCTGGCATAGCAAAGGCAACAGTTTATCACTATTTCACTTCAAAGGAAGATATTTTGCGCGAAATCATTCAACGGGAAGGCGAAATTTTGAGACAAAAACTGCAAGAGGCCGTCCAAAGCGGCCAAACTGCAAGCGAAAAGCTTAGAAATTATGGATTTACCAGATTCCGCTATCTGCGAAAACTGGCACTCTATTACAAGACCATGTCCGAAGAATACTACGGTCATATCCCGTTCATCGAGCGCGAGCGCGAAAAATTCGATGCGTTTGAGTTGGATATGCTTGAGTCGGTCCTTCGTGAAGGTATGGAAAACGGGGAGTTCGATATCCCGGATCCGCGTCTCTATGCTTTCATGCTGCTTCAGGCCGTCAAAGGCCTTGAATTTCCGTTGGCTACAGGCAAGGCCTTGAAACTCGATGACCGTGAGATCGATCTCGACAAAGCTTTGGAGCTTCTGCTTGGCATTCTGATCAACGGCATCGGTCGAAAACCTGCTTCGAGTGAGGTAAATCATGAGCGCCGAGAAACTTAGAGAAATCGACGAATACCTCAAAAACGGATTCCAAACCGAAAACCCCTTCGTCTTGCAATTTGTCTCAACGATTTTGAAAGGCGGCAAGCCAGAGGAGAACTTCAAACAGCATGTGTTTTCGGACTTTTTGACCGAACTCGGTTACCCGCCATCGGCTGAGATACCTGCGGACGCTCGCGGAATAATCGACTATGCCTATGAGAACGGTGTTGGCATCGAAGTGAAAGCGCCGTTCGATAAAAAACGGGTCAGATCGAAGATTTACAGCGTCAGGTTCCTGCAGCAACACTTTTCGCAGGCCATCGATTACCTCAAAAAGTCGGATTTCCTTGATTTCGTGATACTTACCGATGGGATCAACTGGTTCTTTTTCTCGAAAAAGTCGATACGAAACCCGAAAGACCCGTTTTTCTACCATGCGGACTTCGGATACATTTCCGAAAACATTCAAAGATTTCGCTACGATAGACTTCGGGACACTCTGCGCAGGCTTGAGGAGATCTCGTTCCGTGAGCCACTCGAGGAGCGGTTTTTCCGTGCGCTGGCCAAATGGGTTCAAATCATCGACAAGGACATCAACGACATCCAAAAATCGATCCATTTCATAAACGCCCTGATCTTTGTGCGGACACTTGAAGACCTTGGAGCGCTCGATGCGGCCTATCTACGCACAAGTTTTAAACACTACGAGCATTTCTATCCCGGTGAGGTCGATGCGGTTAAGGAATTTGTCGATTTCATCTACAATCACATCTATCGAATTTACGACACGGAACTTTTTAGAATTCGGCCCGACGGAGTGCGTTTTGAGACCGTTAGGTCATTGCTTTTCGGAACGCCAACGGACACTGAGCTTTTCTTCGACACACTTTACAGCTTCAATTTTGCACTGATCGATTTCGATGTGCTCGGCCATGTCTATGAGCGCTATCTCGCTGAGCTCCGCAAGGAAAAGGGCATCTTCTACACGCCGCATTGGATGGTCGATCTGATAGTCGAAAGGGCTTTGGAATCGGCCATAAAACCGATTTTGGATTCCGCCCGTGCAAAACTTCGGGATGAGGATTTCGACGGAGCCATCGCCGAAATACGCAAGTTGTTTGACATCAAGATATTGGATCCTGCGTGCGGCTCAGGAACATTCCTTGCCAAAAGCTATGTGAGATTGGTCAAAGCCATCGAAAGCTTCAGGGACGACTTTGTGGATGCCTATAACCGTTTCGTCCGCAAAGCGAATCGTCAGAACAACGATTTCCTGCCTTTGACCGAACTGAAATCCGATTATGACCTGACGAAACGGCACCATCTCGGCGAACGGTGGCGCGAGCGGCTCATGTTCACACTCTACGGGATCGACCAAGACCCCCGTGCGGTGGAAGTTACGAAGTTGAACCTTTGGTTGGCACTTATCCGTCTGAATCCGTTAAGGTTTTACTTCAAAGACTTGGGGAAGGCGAGAGTGCAGGGAGTTCTGCCCAATCTCTCCATGAACATCCGCGTCGGCGACAGCTTGAAGACAATCGAGTTGGAAAAACAAGAGGAGATGCTCGATCTGCACCTCCTGAACCTTCGCAAAAACTATTTTGCCAACTACATGGCACAATCGGATGCGATCGACGAGTATTTTGGGATTTTGAACGAAATTCTTGAAGAACATGGACTTGAGAAGGACGGGATCTATTATCGCCTCTATTTTCCGGAGGTGTTTGAAAAGGGCGGTTTTGACGCCGTGATCGGAAATCCGCCCTACATCGGAGAGGAAGACCACAAGGAGCTCTTTAGAAGGACGAAGGAATATCCGCTGATCAAAGCCCGCAAATGGTATATGGGCAAGATGGATTACTGGTATTTCTTCTCACACATGGCTTTAGAACTGCTTCGCAAAGGTGGAGTCCATGCGTTTATCGTCCCATCGTATTGGCTTAAATCGTTTGGCTCAAAGAACTTGGTGAACGATTTCAAAAAGAGAGGGCGGTTCCTCGAAATATGGGAGTTCGGAAAGTTCAGGGTGTTTTACACACGGGACGAAGAGGAAAAGTTGCACTATGTAGGCGTCGATAGTCTCGTGTTCTTCTTTGAAAAGAACGATGGCGGCGACGATTACGAAATCCTGTATTTCCGAATGCCCGATGAGGCTCTGGAGCTTGGCCGTTAAGCGCTCATCGAAAAATTACGAGAGATCGTTTTCGGGAACCGAGAGCGGACTCGGCTCCGAATCAGGAACGGAAACATCTACATCGGACGCCATTCGATAGCCGAACGGATGGAACAGGTTAAGGACTTCGTTTTGGAAGATATCTTCAATGTGAATCAGGGCATCGTGGCAGCACCGCCTAAAATCGATAAAAAAGTTGTTCAAAGATTGGTTGGGAAGTCCCTGTTTGAATTCGAAAACTTTTTGAAAGAGCGAGGGATCAATTTGGGCGACGGCGTCTTCGTGGTATCCGAAATTGAGAAACACAAAATTTTGAGGGCAAAGAACCCCTGTTTTGAGAAGGCATCAGATTGCCCTGAAGATTCGGATGTTTTTAAGCCGTTTTTCTATGCTGCGGATGTCGAACCTTTCTTTTTAAATCCACATGCAAATGAATGGGTTATCTACATCACCAATGGGCTTGCGAAGAAGATGGTGGAGAATCCGTGCTGTCTGCCTCTGATTCAACAACATCTCAACA
>QNDP01000189.1 GCA_003645975.1 Candidatus Hydrothermota bacterium
AGCCCATTCGATCGCCTTCATTATGGTCAAGGTTTCGGGCACCATATATTTTTTGCCCATGATGTAAATTGGAATGAACTTCGTGCCTTCGGGCAGGAGGCGCCGGTCGCCCGTCTCCATGTGCTTCTCTATTTCCTCTGTCTGCTCAAATTCCCTTTCCTCAAGCATAATTTGTCCTCCAAATCGATGAAAATGGCCATAAAACTTTCATAATCACGCATACTCTGATGTCATGACTTCGATCATCTGCATGACCTGCGGTTTGGTCAAATTGCGCAACGACATAGCGCCCGATGGACATGCGGCTGCACAAGCTCCGCAACCCTCACATAACGCCTCGTTGACCTTCGCAACTTTCTGAATCGGGTCGATTTGAACTGCGCTGTAACTGCAAGCATTGACGCAATATCCACAGCCTGCACACACCTCTGGATCGGCTTCCGCTATCAGAGGTTCACGCTCAAGGAACTGTCTGGAGAGCAGAGCCTGCACCTTGCTGGCGGCACCTGAAGCCTGCGATACTGTGTCGGTTATGTCCTTCGGAAAGTGTGCTGCACCGGCGATAAAAATGCCGCTCGTTACCGTTTCGACTGGCCTGAGCTTCAAATGTGCCTCTTTAAACCATCCGTATTCGTCAGTTCCGATGCGAAGCAGTGAAGCCAACTCGCGCGCACCCTTAGCGGGGATCATAGCAGGCGATAATACGACCATATCCGCCTCAATTTCAACAGGTTTTCCAACAAGAGTGTCCGAACCAAAAACCCGAAGCTTGCCGTTACCGTCCTCTGCAATTTTGGCGACTTTGCCTCTCAGATAGATTATCCCCTCTTCACGCACTCTTTGGACAAACTCCTCATATCCCTTGCCATTCGAGCGGATGTCGATGTAGAAGATGTAAGCTTCACCGTCAGGAACAGCGTGTTTGTAAAGCAAGGCCTGCTTTGCAGTATACATGCAGCAAACCCTTGAACAATAAGCCATTCCATGTTCTGGATCGCGCGAACCTGCACATTGAATCCAAACAACCCGTTTCGGGACCTTGCCGTCAGACAGGCGTCTTGGCACGCCGTCGGTCGGCCCTGACGGGGCTAAAAGTCGCTCAAATTGCAATGCATCGACGACATCCTTGATTTTGCCACCGCCGTATTCCTCAAAGAAGTCCAAAGGCAACAGATCGAAGCCTGTGGCGACGATAATTGCGCCGACATCGACCTCAATGATCTCCTCGTTGGGATGTGTCAAGTCAATAGCTCCGACCTCACAGACCTCGACACAGCGGCTGCAAACCGGTTTACTTCTCGGTTTCGCCTTGCCTTCCTTAACCCTTCGTTGGTATCTCAGTTCAGCACAAACATTTTCATCGACAGTGGCCACCAACGGGACGGCCTGTTCGTTCGGGATATAAATCGCATGGCGAGTGACAACACCTCTTTCAAACTCGGACGGCACCTTTACCGGGCAGACCTGCGTGCAATCGCCGCAGCCCGTGCATTTATCCCAATCCACATAGGTCGATTTTTTGCGGATTTTGACCTTGAAGTTACCGACAAATCCTGAGACTTCAATCACTTCAGAGTAAGTGTAAAGGTGGATGTTGGGGTGGTGGGCGACCTGATTCATCTTTGGTGTGATGATGCACTGCGGGCAGTCGAGCGTTGGGAATGTTTCCGAGAGACGGAACATGTTGCCGCCCACAGTTGGCGTTCGCTCCACGAGATAGACTTCATAGCCGCCCTCAGCGAGGTCAATAGCAGCCTGTATCCCAGCTATTCCGCCGCCGATGATCAACGCCCTGCGTGTAACAGGAACTTTCACGGGTTCTAAGGCAAGGTTGTATTTAACTTTTTTGACAGCGGCCTCGATTACCCGAAGCGCTTTTTTCGTTGCAATCTCTTTGTCGTGTTCATGAGGCCATGCGACCTGCTCACGGATGTTGGCTATCTCGACACGGAACTGGTTAAGCCCGGCTTGTGAAGCAGCGTTGCGAAATGTCGAGTGGTGGAGTGTGGGGGTGCAGCAGGCCACCACAACGCCGTCAAGTTTGTGTTCCTCGATCGAGCGTTTTAACAACTGCTGTCCGGGATCGGAACACATGAAGACATAGTTGGTTGCGAAAACAACATCTTTGATTTTGCGGGCTTTTTCTGCGACTTCAAGCACATTAACTGTGCCCGCTATGTTCCTTCCACAATGACAGACAAAAACGCCTATCCTTGCCATCTCACTTCACTCCAAAAGCTTCTGCCATAAGTTCTGTGAAATAATAGACCGGAATCGTCTTGAAGTTGGGCTCTTTCGATGTAATGCGCTTCTGGGCTTCGGTGAGGTTGAAATGACAGAGTGGGCACGATGTTACCAGTGCTTCGGCTCCACTTTCGACAGCAGATTCAACGATTCTCCTGACCGCTCGTTCAACGACATCCGGTCGATTTACAGCTTGATATGAGCCACAGCAGGTTGTCCTGCGCGCAAATTTCACAGGTGTAGCCCCAAGCGCTTTCAAAAGGTTGTCAACGATGGTCGGGTTTTCAGGATGGTCGATGCCGATGCCACGCGGCCTCAAAAGGAGACAGCCATAATATGGCGCTATCTTCCTTCCTCTCAGAGGATTTTTGACAGCCGCTTTGATTTTATCCCAACCTATTTCATCCCTCAGAATCTCAAGGAGATGATAGACTTTAACCCCGCCTTTATAGTCGTTCTCCAGATACATGAATGCATTGATGGTCTCAAGGTTATCCGGTTCGTCCTCGAGCCTTTTCGCTGCCCATTTCAAGGTGTTATAACACATGGTGCAGAGGACCACCATGCGTTTTTCGCCCATGTCCTGAACCCGAACGAAGTTCCTTGCTGGTGCAACCAGATGCATCACATCATCCTGTGCCAATGGCATCACAACACCACAGCAGGTCCAATCGGGGATTTCAACGAGTTCGACACCAAGGACCTGCATGGCAGCGATGGCAGTATTTTCAAACTCTTTTGCTGTGGATTTCAAAGTGCAGCCCGGATAGTAAGGAATCTTCATCGTTTGCCTCCCTTGGAAGATGCAGAGAACGAGTTGAGTGCACTATTATAAAGGCTAAATTTGACTTTCCGTGCGAATTGAAGTCCCAACAGCTTCATCGACATCTGCTTATAGCTCCTTTTCCATCCTCCAGAAAATTCGATTTACAACTGCACCCACTGTTTTGAAGTAAAAACGAATGGGGCCGACCCATGCAATTATCGCCTTCCTGAAGCCCATCTCCCGCATGGAAATTAGGCATCTGAGAAGCAACAGGCGGCCGATTCCATGCCCTCTCCAATTGGCCGATACCCCCATAGGCCCGAACCAGCCTGTTCCTTTGTTGTTCGTTTCGTAAGCGGAAAATCCTATCACTTCGCCGTTGTGGACAGCGATATGGATGGTGGGCGGATCCGCTTTGAATGCTTCGAGCACTTCGTCCGTCCATGCTGGAAAAACCCGTCTCACAAACTGCAAGGTCGCATCGAGGTCGCCCTTTTCGGCTGCCTTTAGGTGCACATCGAATTTTGCGCTGAGTCGGGCTTCGGCCGAGAAATCGATTTCGATTCCTTCGAGTTCCGCAATCATGTTTGCCGTTTCGTCGAAAACCCGATAACCCCTTTTGACAAGGAAGCTATAAGCCGCCGTATAGCGTGGGTCGAGACCCGGTTGGAAATAGTTGGGAGCACCTTCGAGGATGCGAATCTTTTTACAGCAGAGTTGCTTGAGCCTTGTCTCGATTCTTTGGAGCAGGGCAGACCCGACGCCGCGCGTCTGCCATTTCTGCGCCACACCGAAAAGTTTCATATTTCGTATCTCGCCACGCTTGACACCGAGAAAAAATCCGATCGGTTGCCCGTCTGCTTCGGCGATCAGGGCTGTCTCGGGATTGAAGTCCCTGTCATCACAGGTTTTTTCTTTCAAAAGGCGGGTCGTGATGGAGTCGAACGGAAGCGAACGGTTCAGCATCTCAGCTAATTCG
>QNDP01000190.1 GCA_003645975.1 Candidatus Hydrothermota bacterium
GCTACCGAACATCCGACCGACGCAAGAGATTCGCAGCTTCGACGGGGATGTGCTGATCGTGCACGGCACGGACGATCAAACTGTTCCGCAAGATCATGCAAAACGGCTTTATCAAATTTTGATGCAACGCAAAAAGGGGCATGTCGAGCTTCATCTTATCGAAAATGCCAGCCACACCTTCATCAGAAGGGAGCACGAGACGAAACTTTTGGATTTGACCGCCGAATTTTTCAAAAGATATTTGTGAAAAATTTAGACGCCATTCATTGTTTTAATTTCTTTGGAAATTATGGGGTTTTAAACACGGTGCGATTTGGCTAAAATTGGAGTGCAATTTTGCAAGGAGGTGAATTGAAATGGGTAGGTTGATTGTGATTTTGGTTTTGTTGATGGGCTTGGTGCTGTTGGTCGCAAATAAAGAATTCTGTGCCCAAAAGAGTGAACAGAGAAAACCTAAAGACGAAGGAGTCCAATTAGTTACAAGGTCAAAAGCGGATTCCGCTAAACCTGTGAAAGACTCACTCGGGGTAGTCGATACTACCGTTCAGGAATCTCAAAAGACAGCTCCGAAGTCTCAGGATTGAGCGTGACCCTAACCTTATCTCCGTTTTTGAGTTCGCCCGAGATGATCATGTTGGAAAGTTCATTGACTACAAGTCTTTGGATGGTGCGTGCAAGCGGTCGCACGCCGAAAGTCGGATCGTAGCCCTTTTTTGCGATAAATAAGACGGCCTCGTCCGAGATCTCCAATTGGATTCCTTTCTCTTTGAGGCGGTTTTGGACCTTTTCTATTTCAAGTTTTGTGATCTCTTTGATTTCATCGAGGCTGAGCCTATGGAAAAACACGATTTCATCAATGCGGTTGAGGAACTCCAAGCGGAAATACCGTTTTAGTTCGGACATGATCTTTGAGCGCACTTCTCGTTCGTCGAGATCATCGTCGCCGTAGCCATAACCGATTCGCACTGACGATTTGTAGAACGAGGTTCCGATGTTGGATGTCATTATGATGACAGTGTTTTTGAAATCGACCACATGTCCCTGGCCATCGGTCAGCCTTCCAGCATCGAAAATTTGGAGCAGTATGTTTAACACATCGGGATGGGCTTTCTCGATCTCGTCGAAAAGGATTACCTGATAAGGTCTTCTGCGAACGACCTCTGTCAACTGTCCTCCTTTTTCGTAGCCGATGTAGCCCGGAGGCGCTCCGATAAGTCTCGAAACCGAATGCTTTTCCATGTATTCGGACATGTCTATGCGCAGCAATGCGTTTTCGTCGTCGAACAAAAACCATGCGAGCTGTCGCGCAAGATGGGTTTTGCCAACTCCTGTCGGTCCGACAAAGAGAAAAACGCCTATCGGCCTGTTTGGATCAGATAACCCTGCACGAGAACGGCGAATCGCATCAGCTATCACCGCAATGGCTTCGTCCTGTCCGATAACTCGTTTACGAAGCTCAGATTCCATGCGCATGAGCTTAACGGATTCGCTTTCGAGAAGTTTGTGCACCGGCACGCCTGTCCAATCGGAGACGACTTCTGCGATAACCTCCTCATCGACAATCTCTTTAAGGCCTTCGTCTTTAATCCATTTCGACCGCTTTGACTCAAATTGCGATTTCAGACCCTCAAGCTTCGCTTTAAGGGACTCAAATTTTTGAGGTTCAAATTCTGGATCAACCGAATTGAGCTCTTTTTCGAGTTTTTCGATCTCCGAGCGCATCGATTTCAACTCGTCCGGTAATTCTGAGAGTTTCAGTCTGACAAGAGATGCCGCCTCGTCAAGTAGGTCGATCGCTTTGTCAGGTAACTTTCGATCGGTAATGTATCGGGCAGCCAATTTTGCTGCAGCGACAAGCGCATCGTCCGTAATTTTGAGGTCGTGATGCTGCTCATAGCGCGGGCGAAGGCCTCTGAGAATTCCGATCGTTTCCTCGATGGTTGGCTCTTCGACATAGATCGGTTGGAATCGCCTTTCAAGGGCTCCATCTTGTTCTATCTGTTCACGATACTCATCGAGTGTGGTGGCACCGATCAGCCTAAGTTCGCCTGATGCAAGCGCCGGCTTCAGGATGTTGGCCGCATCCATAGCGCCCTCAGCAGCCCCCGCCCCTACCACATTGTGGATTTCGTCGATAAAGAGGATGATCTCGCCATTTCGGCTTTTGACCTCTTGAATGACTGATTTCAGGCGTTCCTCAAAATCTCCACGAAATCTTGTGCCTGCCACCAATGCGCCCATATCGAGTTGCAACAGCCGTTTGCCTTTCAAAGGTTCGGGAACATCGCCTGCAACAAGCCTTTGAGCAAATCCGTGAACGATGGCCGTTTTTCCGACACCGGGCTCTCCAATAAGGACAGGATTGTTTTTTGTCTTGCGCATTAAGATTTGGGCGATCCTTGCTATCTCGTTATCCCGTCCGATTACAGGGTCAAGTCGTCCAAGCTCCGCTTCTTTTGTCAAATCGATGGTAAACCTTTTGAGTGCATTGTAAGATGCTTCCGCTGTGGGACTTGTAACTCTTTGCCCTCCTCGAATTTCGTAAAGTGCTTTGAATACCGATTCACGGTCAACGCCCATCGATCTCAAGATGCGGGATGCCTGTCCGCCTTCCTCGATGATCGCTAAAAGGATGTGTTCAGTGGCAACATACTCGTCGCCAAGCTTTTTAGCCTCTTGCTCCGCATTGTTAAGGACACGCAAAGCGCGAGGCGTTAGGTAAACTTGGGCGGTCAATGTGCTTCCTGCTTGGGGCATCACATAAGCGCGCGGCTTTTGTGCGAAAATTCGTTGTAACCGATATTTGATCGCATCGACAGAGACATTCAGTTTCTTAAGGATTTGCTGGACAACACCTTCCTCCTGCGTGATTAAGCCCCAAAGGAGATGTTCGACATCAAGTTGCGTGTGTCCGAACTCAAGAAGGGCGCTTTGAGCTCGCATGATTACATCTTTGGCAGCTTCGGTGTATCTGTCTATCCTCATCAGCTTTCACCTCCGAGAACTCCGGGAAGGCTCTAAGGTATTGACCCACAGTGCGAGTGTCAAGGTGTAAATGTAAAACTGTTTGTTATTCAGCTTCTGATAAGTCATCATCCTATCGAATAGGAGAGCGAGGACCCTGACATCGGATGCAGAGCTATGAACAGCAACGACCAGCAACACATTTCTATTGAACTCTTAGGGTTTTTGGTATAATACTCCAACATGGGGAGATGAAAGGTTATAAGATCATGAGTCTTTGTGATCTGTGGATAGCGCCGAGAGGAGACCCTGAACGGTTTGTGGAAATGAGAAAACTTATTCTGATTCTTAGTGAAAAAACATCAACCCCCTTTCATTCCAATGCGTTGATATTTAGCAGGTTAAATCGCATTCGAGTTTGTCTTTAAGACATGGGCGTTCCGCTTGCGAATGTTTTTGGGTCAGACTAAAATGCTCTGACTGTCAACATCTTATGAAAACAAGGAGGTCAAATTATGCCGGTGATGGAGATAACAGTCATACCTATGGGCACGGGAAGTGCAAGCATGAGCCACCTTGTGGCTGAGATGGTAAAAGTTATTGAAAACAAAGGTGTTAAATTTGAACTCACGGCTATGGGCACGATAGTCCAAGCTGATATGGAAACGCTGCTCGAAATCGCCAGAGAACTTCATGAGGTGCCGTTCAAACACGGCGCACCCAGAGTTGTAACATTTATCAAATTGGACGATCGGAGAGATAAGGAATTAACAATCGAAGGCAAAGTCAGGTCGGTGATGGAAAAATTGAAGTGAGGTTAAGTTCGACATGCGAAATACTTGCCCGGCAATTCCGTGATTATGCCTTTCATTTCCATAACGAAAAGTTTTGTCAAAAGTTGATTTGCTGGCATATCAAGTTCCACTGCAAGCTCGTCGATATGTCGAGGGCCTTCGAGTAAAGCGAGATAAATTTTCTTTTCGTCTTCGTCGAGAGCTGAGAACCGA
>QNDP01000191.1 GCA_003645975.1 Candidatus Hydrothermota bacterium
CAACTTGTTTCGGAAGGCGTTAGATTTCAGCGAGATAAGTCCGACGACCGCACCAGCCTCAAACCTGATTCGCCTGACAGGGTCTGCCATCAGGAATTTCAACTTGCGCCAAAGCCATTCGGAAACCCTTATGCGGTTGCGCCCCTTTGATGAGAGGTGAAGCCTGAGAGTCCCCTCGTTGAGCTCATCGAGAGGCACCCGTCTGAGATGTTTCCGAGCGTTGTGCAACAGATTGAATCGAATCAAAGGATTCCATTCGTTGGCAGCGGCATCGACGAGACGGACAGGTCTCTCGAAAAAGAGCCAAAACCAGCCGAGTTCATTGAAGTAAGTGCGGTATTCTGCGAACCTGTCGGATGCTTTGGATGCGGTGATGTCCGCAATCGCCAGCAGCATGAGGAGCACACGAAGCTCCTCGTTTTCAGGAATTTCTGGGACAAACTTTTCCGAAGGCCTGCTGAAACTGAACCCCAAAATCGGCTTTATGTGGTGGCGGACGAGTTCGATGACGAGTTGCCAATCCGCTGAGTATTCAGGGCTTACATCAAAATTCTCCAGCTTACGAGCACCGACCTCCTCGTGGCCGATGAAGTGGACTCTGAGTCCGTCGCCGACATCCTCTGCGGTGTCGGGCTTGCCGATGTCGTGCAGCAATGCAGCGAGTAAGAGGACATCCCACCTGTCCATTCCGTCGCCCTTTTTGCCCATCACTTCGTTGACCCACATGGTCAATCGAGGATGCAAAGGTTTCCTTTGGAGGAGTGCATGGAACCCGCTTTCAGGATGCGGTTCAAAGTCGAGGCTCACCGTTTCGCCGTTGATTATGTGTCTCAAGAGCTTGACCGCTTTGACGACATGCTTGGTGTGTGTCCAAGCATCGGCATAATGGTATTTTTTGCCCTGATACAGTCCGACAAGTGTATTCAGTTCAGGGACTTGTTTGAGCAACCCGTCCCAATCCTCATCGTGCAGCTTTTTGAGCAACTCTTTTATGTCCAACAGATTGAGACTCATGGCTCAATACACCTTTTTCAACTCAAGTTTTGGGAAGTAATGTTCGAGGATAGCCCTGTAATCGTAACCGTCGTAAGCCATCATGGCTGCGCCGACCTGACACATGCCGACGCCGTGTCCAAAACCGCCTCCTTTGATGATGAACAACTCAGGCAGTCCATCGGAACCTCGTTCGACATCGATGATAAAGAGCGAACTTTTCAGCATATCTGGCGCCAAAGCCTTCCTGATGTTCAATTCACCTTCGACCGTGTAAACCCCCTTTGTGCCTCTGATCATCATTTTCAGGACTCTGCCTGAGACGCCGCGGCTGATCGGCACGATTTCGAGGAGCGTTCCGGGATCGAATCCTGTTTTTTCTCGGATGATCCGTTCAAGTTCCTGTCGAGTGTATGTTACTGACCATCTGTAATTTGCCCGCGCATATTGGAGTGTTTTTGGGGCGTCCGGTGGGATTTTGCAGAAGGCGTTCGGCGAAGCGTTGAGCCATGCGCGGACGCCGCTTTCCGTGCGCAGGTCGGGCGTAGTCGATGCGTATCTGAGGTCCGAAACACCCTGAAGGTATGGGAGGATGCCCCAAAGGTCGAAGGCGTTTTCCGTGTGGCCACCGCAACTCGAATGATAGCGCGTCTCCGCTATCGTCCCGTTCCAAGTCAGCACCTCTCCCCTTGTGGCATCTACGGCTATTTCGACCCGTTCGGACACCCGCTTGGCGCCTCGATACATCTGAAAAACCGCCTCATCCGAAAAGTCATAGGGCGATATGCGACCGGATCGGATCTTTCGATACCAATTTGCGAGGGTAAAACTCCTTGCGACGACGGCCTGTGCTTTGAGCGCTTCGAGTGGAAAGCTTGGACTCATCTCAGCGGCCAACACGCCCTTGAGGTATTCCTCTATGTCTATCTCGTTGATGCATCGGACTCTGCCTATCGGCGTCAGTCGGAACTCTAAGATGCCGAAATAAAGGTTTGTGGGCGAGAGTTGTTTGTTGCTCAAGCCGAGGAATCCGCCTCTTGTGGGCTTGAACCGAACCGGTTTGTCTGTGGAAAGGATGAGCTTGTCATCTGAAGTGTAAACTTCGATAGTTCCGAGACTTCTGAATTTACGCCTAAGCCTACCTTTGCGGAAAAGCCCCACGATGGGGCTGCTCGGCGGTTTGAGCTTCAACCTGAAAGGAGCGACAACGGCAACTTTCACATTTACATCGGATGCAACCCCTCTGTTCCTGAAAATGAAACCGACATCTTTGAAAACGATGTCTTCGTGTTCCAGTTCACTTGTCGATTCGATTGTGGACGGCGTCGGCTGCTCCGCAGGCCGTCCAGCTTCGATGTTTACATTTGACCTCACCTTCCAAACACCGGGGCTGAGCACTCCAACGAGTTCATCACCCTCAAAAAGTGAGACTTCATCTTCCGAAGAGACAACAAATTCCCATCCGACATCGATCTCGATTCGCACCTCCGGCCTGATGTTCTGCGGCATCTGACTGTTCAATGCCCTGACAAGTGCGAAAAGCGAAGCAACGATGGCCAAGATGCAAAGCGTTACTGCAAAAAATGTCCTTTTCACGCCTGAAATTTTCATGAAAATCAACTGGGAATGTCAATCGAGAGCAGGATCAGGAGCCATCCATCGAGTGCCAACAGGTCGAACATCCTGACCAGCAAAGCCAATTTTTCACACAAAATTCTCCATCACAAACAAAATTGCCAATAGCCGTCGGCAGCTTGACCCTAAAGCGTTGTGCTGCTTATAATTTCCGACGATTATGAAGAAGATAAAATTGATCATCTTGGCCGCTGTTGGGTTGTCCTTTGTCGTCGGATGTGGCGAAAAATATCCGATGCCACCGATCCCAGAGGACACTGGGATGCCACCTGAAAGCACCTATGTCTCTGTCGGCGTGTTCGATTTGGGAAGCGGAGAGGTCAGGGATGTGTTTGTCGGAAAAAGCGGTCTCGTGTTCGTCGTCAAATCCGACTCCATCATCCAACTTTATCTGAACGGTGCCAGAACCGACAGAGTGCTGTCCGATCTCGGCGACATAGTGAGCGCAGACCAAGCGATTGATAGAACGCTTTTTATACTCAACACCTCCGAAGGTTCCATCCTCAGAATGGACGAGGACGGCGGGCTTGTGAGTTCGTTTTCGGACTCTGGATTGACCTCTGCCACAGATTTGACCGTGTCGAACGATTATCAAATTTTTGTCTCGATAAGGGACTCCAATCTGATCGTTTCGTTTGACACTCTCGGAAATGTGATCGATACAATTGCAGTGTATGGCAATGGGATACTCGACGCTGATTCGCCTGTCGGTTTGGCAGTCGATCCGCTTAGAGGCATCTTATTTTTTGCAAGTTCAGGACATAACTGGGTTGAGGGTGTAACGATCAGCAGGCCTCGAACGAATATGCTGCATCTCGGTGGGATCTATCCTGATGGAGGCAGTGATGACACGCTGTTTGACAATCCGCTCGATGTGGCGGTGGACTTCTACGGCAATATCTTCGTGGCGGACAGCGGCAATCACTGCATCAAGAAGTTTTCGCCTAACGGCAACTTCATAACATCGGCATTCTCAAGGGATTCTACGGCCTCACCCGTGCGGCTGGCCGTCTCGCTTGATGGAGAATCGGTCTTCGCCATTTTCGTCAAGGACGGCGGATCCTGCTGGCTGGAAAAGCTGAAAAAGTCTGAGGCGCCCACACAGGGCGGTGGCGGCGAGTAATCTCAATCGAATCCCTCGAAACCCTAAGTATTTTCAACGGAATGCATTTCGCTTATGGAATGGCTTTTTAGGATGTCGCAGGTTGTCGCTTCCACATCTTGACCGCAATCAGTCCTGCCCCCCAAAGCATCAAGGCAATGGCTATGAACTGATTGATGGTCAGGCCGAAAGCGACATAAGTTGAAGGCTCATAAGCCCTGTAAAA
>QNDP01000192.1 GCA_003645975.1 Candidatus Hydrothermota bacterium
CGGTGGGTCAAAGAGCGGCAGATCGGGTTGATCGCACAGTTCGATTACAGACCGAGCGAACGAACCAATTTCATCTTTGGACTGGGCGGAATGCATCACAGGGGACATCATTGGGCGGATGTCATCTGGGCTGAACATTGGCCGCCGAACCTCGGACCTCGTCATCGATATTACGATTTCATGATGGATCGGCCGTTTGTGTGGGCATTTGTCCGTGCGTCTCAGGCAGTTACACAATCCGTCTCCCTGTTCTCGGATCTCTCGGTTCAATACCGTGCCTACAAGTTCTACGACGACAAACGGGACAGCATAACTTTCGACATCCCCTACACCTTTGTCCTGCCGAAGCTGGGCGTAACCTATGCAAAGGAGAACCTCAAGGTCTTCGCAAGTGTGGCTTATTCCAAGCGGGAACCGACCGCACGCGACATTTACGACGCAACACATCCCTATGAATCCACACCGCTTCTCGATGAGGACGGAAATCCGTTGATAAAACCGGAAAAATTGGTCGATCTGGAACTTGGACTTGACTGGAAGTCGGATTGGCTCTCGGTCGAACTTACAGGCTATCGCATGGATTTTCGGGATGAACTTCTGCCAAACGGCGATCTGAGCGACGAGGGCACGCCGAGAGTCGGCAACGCCGCCCGTTCAGTCCACCAGGGTGTTGAAATTTCGAGCGAAATCAAGCCGACGAGCTGGCTTACACTCTTGATCACTGGAGCAAAGGCCTTCGACAGGGTCATGGAGATGGAGGTGTTTGAGCCAAGAGGCGATACCGTCGTCAAAGTCGTTTACAAAGATAAGCTCGTGCCGGGCTATCCTCATGAAAAATTCAATCTGAGGGCGGAAATCTCGAAATCTCTGGCATCCTCAGCCGTTCGCAAGGCCAGTTTTTGGAGCGAACTGGAATACCGCGGCAAAATTTATGTCGATGTCGGGAATTCTGAGGAGTTTGCCATCGATCCTGTAACCACAGTGAACATCGGAGCACAAGTTGATCTGCGTAACGGGCTGACATTTGGTGTCAAAGTGCTGAACCTGACGGACAAGAAATATCTGCAATACGGTGTCTATGATGCAGCATGGGGTGAAGCTTACTACTATCCTGCAGCCTCACGCGTCATCTTCGGCTTCGTGAAATTCAATATGCCATTGTGATCGGGGCACTTCGGGGCAGGAGGGGGTGCCCAATGGTTAAAATACCGTCATGTAACTGCTTGGATTTTCCCGTTTTGTTCCCTACAACAAACCGAGTTCCCTCTTTCGGGCCTCCTCCCTTAGCTTGTTGACATAGTTCGGGTCTTGGAATGAATAGCGGAATTCGGTGTGCGGCTTATACCTGCCCTCGATGATGGCAACGGTGTCTTCGGCGATCACCAGCTCCTCGTCCGTCGGAATGACGAACACTTTGACCTTAGAGTCTTCGGCACTTATGTCGAATTCAGCGTTTCTCGACTTCGCTTTGCGGTTTTTCTCGGGATCGATTTTTATGCCGAATTCATCCAGTCCCTTGAGCGCTTCTGCGCGGAGTTCTGGCCACATTTCTCCGACGCCAGCGGTGAACACGATCGCATCGACATGGCCGAGCACGAAGGCATAGGCGCCTATGTATTTGCGGATACGATAGGCCTCGATTTTGAAGGCGAGATAAGCCCTTCTGACCTCTTCAGCCTCTTCTGGTTTGAGCTGATCGATCTTATCGATGAGTTTTATGCGTTCCTCGATGTCCCTGCGATCGACGAACTTGCCTGTGATTCCGAGAATGCCGCTCTTTTTGTTCAGTATCGTTACGATTTCGGGCGCTTTTTTGCCTTCCTTCTGCTCGATGAAGCCGATGATAGCCGGGTCGATGTCGCCAGAGCGTGTGCCCATGACAAGGCCTTCAAGCGGTGTGAAACCCATAGAAGTGTCGATTGATACACCGTTTTTGACCGCTGCGACGCTGGCTCCGTTGCCTATGTGGCAGGTTATGACATTGACCTCTTTCGGATCTTTGCCGAGCAGCGCCGCCGCCCGTCTTGAGACATACAGGTGCGATGTCCCGTGAAATCCATATCTCCGAATCTTGTAGCGCACATACCACTCGTAGGGAATGGCGTAGATGTAGGCATGTTCAGGCATGGTCTGGTGGAAAGCCGTATCCATCACGGCGACATGCGGTATATCCGGAAGCACAGCTTTGGCTGCCCGTATCCCGAGCACATTGGCAGGGTTATGTAGCGGCGCAAGGTCGGAGAGCTCCTCAAAGGTCTTTAAGACCTCATCGGTTATCAGCACCGACTGAGCGTATCGTTCACCGCCATGCACAACGCGGTGGCCGACAGCTTTGATCTCCGAGACGTCCTCTATCACACCCGGAATTCCTTCAACTTTACCTGTGAGGATGTCGAGCACAAACCGAATCGCCTCACGGTGGTCGGGACATTCGTGATAGACCTTAAGTTTTTCGCGTCCTGGGACTTCATGGATTACGAAAGAGCCGCCGACAGTTACTCGTTCAGCGATACCTTTCGCTATTGTTATTCTTTGAGTCCAATCAAAGACCTGATATTTTACCGATGAACTACCACAGTTTAGCGTTAAGATTTTCATTTTGAGAGACTTCCTGACAACTTTTAAGATAACGATTTGCCCTGCTGATACAGAGCTACGCGGATGGCCAATGCGATTGAGTAGAATTTCGACTCTTCGGAATCACCACGAGAGGTCAGAACCGCGGGTCTCATGGCGCCAGCGACCATAGCAGCTATGTTTCCTTTGCATATCTTTGTTGCGGTTTTGAAGAAGACATTTCCTGTTTCGATGTTCGGGAATATGAGGATGTCGGCGTCGCCGACGACCGGCGATTTGACGCCTTTGATTTCGGCGGATTCCTTATCGACGGCAAGATCAAGTGCGAGCGGTCCGTCAACGATGGCGCCCTTTATCTGTCCCCTTTCGGCCATTTTGGCTATGATGGCCGCATCGACGGATGACGGCATCTTGGGGTTAACCTTCTCAATTGCGGAGATGATGGCTGCTTTGGGTTGCTCTATGCCCAATGCATGTGCCACTTCGATGCAATAGTTCAACATGGCAACTTTTTGATTTATGTCCGGCTGAATGATGACAGCGACATCCGATACGATCAAAAGTTTGTGAAAAGAAGGAAATTCAACAACAGTAACATGTGAAAGGACTCGACCTTCTGGCAGGAGTCCCCATTCCTTGTTGAGGATAGCACGCATATAGACGGCTGTGTCCACGAGTCCCTTCATGAGCACATCACCTTCGCCTGACCGCACCATGCTAACAGCGCGCTTCACCGCCTCCTTTTTGTCTTTAACATCTATCAAGCTAAATTTAGACGGATCGATGTTGTGTGCTTCGGCAATCTCCTTGACCTTGTCGCTGTCCCCGACCAAGATCGCCTTGACAATCTTTTCATCGACAGCACGGTTCACTGCCTCGATTGTGTGCGGGTCTTCGCCCGCAGCAACCACCAGCGTTCCCAGTTCCTTCCCTTGAAGTCCCTCAACGAGTTGCGAAAGTTTCTTTACCATTACGGTCGCCTCCTCTTATTTTTTGTTTTGTTGACCTTGTCAAAGACTCGACCACCCCCTGTTCCATCACAAAAACCGAATCACAGGGAGCAATTTTGAGGGCTAAAATTTTATCACAAGTTACCGTTGTTTTACAACTTCCGCACTTGTATCACACACATTACGAAGCATGTCCCACAGTTATTTATGACCTAAAGTTGACCCAATGAGCATCTTGTCTATCTGCACAATAGGAAATCTTCGAGTCCATCGAATGCCACTCGCTTGTGCACGCAGAGATATTACCTGAAGGCCATCGAAGATATGCTCAAGAAAACTGGAAAGTTGAAGAACAACGAGTTGGGTTCCGCTGGTGCAGTCGCAGTTAACGATGTGCTCAACGAACATATCAACGACCGTTATTA
>QNDP01000193.1 GCA_003645975.1 Candidatus Hydrothermota bacterium
ACCATCGTAGTTGTAACCCATGACCCCGAAGTTGCCGAACGGGCACATAGGATCGTTCACATAAGGGACGGCAAGATCATGGATTAAAGCGGGGAGGTCAAGTCATGTGGATCTTGGTCGCAATCTTGCTGGCTCAGCCGCCCAATTTCGAGTCAGTCCATAAACTTTCTTTGAACGAGTTTTGGGAAGGGGTTAAGGTGGTGGACGATAGTCTGGTCTTTCGATATTTTCTGCCGGATGCCCACGAGGTTTATTTCATCGGAGACCTCAACGGATTCGATACAACGGCAGGAAGGATGGAACGCGACGCAAATGGAGCGTTCCGTATAGCCTTCAAGTTTGCCCCCGGCTGCTATCGATACAAACTGATAGTCGATGGTCAGCCTATGCTTGACCCTACCCATAAGGCGATACTCCATTGTATTTGGGACAAATTTTCGTTCTTTTGTGTCTCACCGGATAGACGACTCTCGTTCAAGCTCACCTTGACTCAGCGTTTCCGCATGTGCCTCAAGTAATTGAAAAATTTGACTCAATGCACGATTTTCCATCTGTGAAAGTTTGCGATTAAAACTTATTGCATTATCATATTCGCCCATTTCCAGCTATGCGGAGGACCTGAGATGAAAAAGTGGATATGGATAACTGTTGGCCTTGTGGCCTTTTTATTTATCTACTTCAGCCAGCCTGTGGGGCTCAGTCCGGACGCCAAAGTTACGCTTGCGATATTTGCGCTCGCCCTTGTGCTGTGGGTCACGGAGGCGCTTCCTCTTTACATAACGGCATTTGTGATCTTGTTGCTCGAGGCCGTGCTGATACCGAGAGCTAATCCCGAATTGAGTTACAAGATATTTTTTGCGCCGTTCTTCTCTCCTACAATAGCGCTTTTCCTTGGAGGATTCACCCTTGCAGCCGGGTTGAAAAAGTATCATCTGGACGAACGCATAGCGCACGGGATTCTCAATCTTGTTGGAGAGAAGCCCAATGCGATTTTATTTGGCCTTATGGCATCCACTGCCTTCCTTTCGATGTGGATGTCGAACACGGCGACCACAGCTTTGATGATAACCATAGCGCTTCCGCTGATAGGCCAGCTTGACGAGGGCGACAAGTTCAAGCGGGCACTAATCTTGGGCATTCCATTCGCTGCCAACATCGGCGGCATGGCCACACCGATCGGCACGCCTCCGAACGCAATCGCCATCGGCCGACTGCGCGACATTGGCGTCACCGTCTCGTTTTTCGACTGGGTGGTTTTAGCTACGCCAATCATGCTGATTTTGCTGGGAATAATGTGGCTTCTCCTTGCAATTATTTTTCCTTCGAGTCAAAAGAAATTGTCGATAAGCGTCAAACCGACTCGGACTGATAGATTTGGTGAGACTGCGGCCGTCGTCATCCTTGTCCTCACGGTTGTGCTTTGGCTCACGCCGCAGAGCGTCTATAAGTCGTTGATAGGGATAAAGGTTTCATCCGGCGTCATCGCTTTGATCCCGATAATTGCATTTTTCGGGTCAGGATTGCTTGACAAGCGCGATTTTCTCGGACTGAACTGGGATGTGCTCGTCCTCATGGGCGGAGGCCTGTCGCTTGGACTCGCTATGGACAGAACCGGCCTTGCGGCTTGGATCGTTCAGTCGCTGGGTCTCCAATCGCTTTCGGACTATTGGGTTTTCGTTGCCTTTGTTGGGATAACGGCGGTTTTAACTAACTTCATATCGAACACTTCGGCTGCGGCCTTGATTGTGCCCATAGCACTTGCCGCATCACGCAGTGAACCGCTTTTTGTCGGTTTGGGCGTTGCGCTGGCCGCATCGGCTTCCATGATGTTACCTATCAGCACGCCGCCGAATGCCATCGCTTACGGAACCGGCCACATCCGTGTAAAGGATATGCTGCTCGTCGGCACAATCATGACGGTGATCGCTGCATTGATGGTCGTCATTTTTGGCCATTGGTGGTGGAGTCTGATCGTTCATTAAAAACTTAACTTTGTGGACAAAATGCAGGCTGTTCCTTTTAAATTATGCGCTTTCTAAGAGGTTAAACGATGAAACGGGTTATCGAATTCGCAAAACCTGACATCTCGGAAGCCGAGATCCGTGCTGTGGTGGAGACCCTCAGAACCGGTTGGCTCACGATCGGTCCGAAGACGAGGGAGTTTGAATCGAAATTTGCGGAGTTTATCGGTTCAAAACAGGCTGTTGCGGTGAATTCCTGCACAGGAGGCCTTCACATCTCCCTTGCAGCACTTGGCATCGGTCGAGGGAACGAAGTCATAACGACACCTTACACATTTGCCTCGACGGTCAATGTGATTCTCCATCAAGGGGCTAAGCCCGTGTTCGTCGATATAAAAGACGATTTCAACATCGACGAGACCTTGATTGAGGACGCAATAACGGATAGAACGAGGGCGATCTTGCCTGTCCATTATTCTGGACTGCCCGTCGAGATGGACACGGTGATGGACATCGCCAAAAGGCATGATCTGTATGTTGTTGAAGATGCGGCTCATGCAGTTGGCGCCGAATACAAAGGTCGGAAAATCGGCACGATTGGGCACGCTACTTCGTTCAGTTTTTACACGACAAAGAACATGACGACGGGTGAGGGCGGAATGATCACCACCGACGACGAAGCCCTCGCCGACAAAGCTCGCAAACTTCGGCTTCACGGAATAGATGCCGATGTTTGGAAAAGACACTCAGAACTTGGATCGTGGTATTACGAAGTCGTCTATCCCGGTTTCAAATACAACATGACGGACTTGCAGGCCGCCATTGGGTTGGAGCAGCTTAAGCGCTTACCCGATTTTTTGGACAAAAGGAGACGCATAGCTGAACTTTACACAAATTTGCTGTCCGAGATCGATGTCCTTGAGACACCGAAGACTTATCCTCATGTGAGGCATGCATGGCATCTTTATGTGGTCAAGCTTCGCCTCGAAATGCTCAAGATCGATCGGGACAGGTTTATCGAAGAGCTGAAAATTCGAGGGGTTAAGACAAGTGTTCATTTCATTCCGATCCATATTCATCCGTTTTATCGGGATTATTTCGGGTTCAAGCCGAACGATTTTCCAAAGGCTTTTGAGACTTTTAGAAGGGTGATCTCCCTACCACTTCACACTCAGTTGAGCGATGACGATGTTTACTATGTTGTGGACTGTGTTCGTGAAATAGCCACGACTTTCAGAAGGTGAGTTTTTGGAAAGGAGTAAAGGCCATGAAAGCAAAAGCACTTGTAACGGTTTGGCTTATATTCGGACTCGCCAATTTTGCCCATGCCCAATCGACATTCGATCCATCGAAGATTTCGGCTCCGTCGATTTTTTACTTTTATCAGCCCGGATGTCTCGAATGTCAGGCCAAGTCGAAAGTCCTGTCGGAATTCCTTGCAAAACATCCGGAAGTTAAGCTCTACGAATTCGATGTGACCCAGCCATCCAACCAACTGCTTTTGGAACAGTTCTGCGAGACTGCTTCGATTCCGGACACGGAACGGCTCATAGCTCCGAGCGTTTTTCTTGGAGACACAGGGATCGTCGGCGAATCGATCACCTTGAAAGCGCTGGAGGAGGTCTATAAAAGGCGAAAGTTGTGGACAAAGCCTTTGGTGAATGTGGAGAAGGCGGTCGAACAGGCGGAGAGCAGGATCCAAAAGTTCACAGTTTGGGCGGTGGTGTTGGCCGGTCTCGCTGACGGTGTCAACCCGTGTGCGTTCGCTACGCTGATGTTTTTCATCACATACCTCTTGATGGCCGGCCATTCGCGTCGGAAAGCCGCCATAGCAAGCGTCGGATTTATAGCCGGCGTGTTTGTAATTTATCTGGCCATAGGATTGGGATTCTGTAAGTTGTTATGTGCCATCCACAAATATCGATTTGTGAGGCCTATTTTGCATTTTGGATTTGGAGGTGC
>QNDP01000194.1 GCA_003645975.1 Candidatus Hydrothermota bacterium
CTCTGATCAAACACGATAATTATCATCCATTTCTTTTCCGGTTCGTTTTTCATGTAAAGGGTTTGATTTCCATAGGAGAACATCAGCTCGTTGCTCATCTCCAATTTTCTTTCTAAGACGGATTCGATGTTTTCTTTCAAAGCGGAGGACAAGCGGAGCATTCCGAAAATCGCCCGCAAGATGTCAGAAACTATTTTTATGTCAACATCTTCGGGATAGAAAGCGACCTGTCCGTCAGCGGTCGCTGCTATCAAAAGGGGTGGATTTCCACAGAACCTCGAGATGTTGTGCAATATCTCTAAAACTTGCTTTCGGAACCTTTCGCTTATCGGCCTTATGGAGAGTTTCACCTCTGGCTGTGGTTTTGGGACGGATTCGGGTTTGGGTTTGATGGTTGCAGTTTCCGGTTCACGGATTTCAATTTCTTGGGGCTTTGATGGCTGGCCCAATGTGATATTTGGGATTTCCTCTATCAATTGTTTGAACAGCTCGTCTTCTTCAGGATTTGCTGTTTTTTCAAGGGACTCAGGGAATTCCTTTTCTTTGTGAACTATTTTGAAATAGCCTGTGGGCCAACTTGCCATCTCAAGCACGGCGTCCTCTCCTCTAAGAACGCCGCATTTGGCATCTACCATTTCGCCATCTTTGAAGATGATCTCGCCTTCCTTATCGTCGCTTTTTATGATTGCTTTACCCGTCCACTTATTTGCGTTAAATATTTCGAGCAGGTCGGCTATTGTAACTTCACCTATCGAACCAGTTGGGCCGTCTTCTTGAGAGAATGGCACTCTGGGGTTTTTGGTAATCAATCGAAAAACTTTCAAAGCGACCTCTCTCGGATCGGTGGAGAGGGATACGTGCTCATCCCCTCCTGCTTCGAGCACATCCATTTTTGCCCTTATATCTTTGCTTTCGCTTTGAATAACGATAACGAATCCGCCGGAATTACTTGCTGCCCTCAAAGTCCTGCAAATTCCGACAGCAGTGTCAATTTCAGGTTCTCTTATGACCACAGCGTTCGGCTTTCGTTTCAACACTGCTGGCAACAATTTATTGAGCTCTGTTACAAACTCGACATCGATGTCAAATTGTTTGAAAGCGTGCGTTAAAGTGGTGTGGAGTTCCACATTTGGTTCATAAATCAGAACCAAAGGCCTGAGTTTTTCATTCATATTTAAACGCCTCCCCTCTTTATCTCACTCTCTTCCATCGAATTCAGCCTTAATTTCAAATTTTGATGCATCTTGTTCATCTTGATGGATGGAAACCCTTCCGTTCAGCAGCCTGACGAGTCTGATTAGCATGATTAAGCCAACTTTTGTTTCATTCAATTGTAAAGTTGTAGAGACCGGAGTTAAAAATGGGATGATAAAAGGAATATTTTGCTCCGCCGCTTTAAAACTGCTTATGATTGCGAAACCTTGATGGTTTTCAGATTCTAATTTGACGAGTTTGACGAAGATGTCATTTTGAAAGTTTGTAGCTGCTAAAGGGGACAACGCCATGAGGTGCATAATTAAACTCAGTTTCTCCTTAGAAGGCGAATAGACCACAGCATCTTCTGGAAATTCCGATTCGACATAGAATTTAGCGTTTGAGAATTTTATGCTTTCATAGAACTTTTTGTAAATGCCGAAGATGTTAAAAAACAGGTCATTTAGACGGATTCTCTCAAGGGATGGCGATTTTTTATCAATAAAAAGGTATCGAATACTTCTTGCGTAAGTTTGGACAGCGTTTAGCAAAGCGATAACCGAAGCCAATGGGTCGGATGTCATGCTGCTTTCCACAGCCATCATCGGTTTTTCACCCGCTTGCTCCTCAATTTCGGAGTATATGCCCATAGCCAGAGCCAATTTGTTGCGGATGATGTGCGTTATCTCAGAGATAATTTCAAGATCTTTGTATCTCCTGTCCGCATGGAGCGATAGAGTAGTGATTATCTCGAAGTAAGTCTCGAGATTGCTGTGGACATCGCGCAGCAGGGAGATTTCTCGTGGACTTAAAGGTTCATTTGTTTTGATGTAGATAACGGACTCCAAATATTCACCGAGATGGAGTGGAAATGCCACACATCCTTCTGAGACATTGCACTGAAATTCGTTACTTTTTAGTGCCTTTTTGACTACTTCCGGCAGCTCCTCTTGCTTTTCATGTGTGAGTTCCGAAGCATAATAGACTTGTGCTAAGAACGACGACCGTCCTAAAGCATCTTTGATCTCTTCGCAGATTTCGTGAAGGATTTGTTCACTGGAATACCCTTTGAACTTCGCATCGACAAGTTCGTTGAGCACAGAAATTTGGCTGGCCATCAGCGATATGAACATCTCGAGGAGTTTGTTGTAGAAATTGAGCCTTTTGTTAAGGAAATATTCTGTTCCTATATCGCTCATCGATATTATCACATTTTTCAAAACGCCGTTCTTGTCCCTCAGAGGTGAGAACCACACTTTCAACACCGTAGTTTCATCCAATTCCAACATGTTGATGGTGTAGTCCATCCCTTTGTTAAGGTGGGAGATTATCGAAGACAAGATTTGTTCGTCTACATTTGCGCGAAGCAGAATCGCCTTGAAATCTCTAAACCCCCTACCTAATTTCAAAAGTTCTTTCGCCTTTTGGTTGCTCACAATGATCTCAAGTGTCGGGGATGCTATAACGATGCCTATGGGAAGGGAGTCTATATACTCCTTCAACTGAATTTTTTCCTGCTCAACCCGCTGTTTCTCATTTCCGACAAATTTTCTATAACTTTTGAACGCCTTCGTCAGATAGCAAAAGATCACGGAATAAACTATCAGAATTATTGCAAAAATCGGGAGTGTGAGGAACCATTGCTTTAAGGGATAAAGGATTATCTCAGTTGAGATCGTCTTAGGTTGAGCTATGGGATAAATTATGTGTTTGTTCCACAAAAAGAAGAGAGCTGCTTCCAGAGCAGTGAGTATTGCAGAGAGGTGAAAGTAATAGCATTTGTCGAAGAAAAGAATGCCGAAGAAGAGCAGTGGGAGTATAAAAATAAGCTTCAAAATTCCGGCTATGCCGAGCAATGTCAGGCACAAAGAGGTCAGAAATGAAAGAGCAGCGATATACAGGAATAAATACCTATCCTCCAAGGACTTCTCTTGGTATTCTATGTGATCTATGTAATAACGGGCGATGTGGAAGGCGAGAAAAAAGGCGAGCCAAAGAATGCCGAGAATGATCCATGAGATGAAAGGTTCATATAGAAACAGCGACGAGAGGATGGCGGCTAATAATTGGAGGATTATAAAACCTTTATAAGCCCTTAAACCTTTCAGGAGCAATTCCTTATCAGCCCAAGCCGTCGAAGGTTCCCTTTTAGTCATAGCAATATACCGACAACCTGATAACAAAATAGGCGCAGCAAGAGGACGAGTTGGTAACGGGAGAAGGAATTTAACTTATTTTGACCAGTTGCGGTCTGATAATCCTATCAGCCAAATACTTGTCTAACCTTTTCAATATCAACAGAGACACGACTAACGCAACGGTTGTCCAAAGTGCATTTTGTGTTAGTGCCAGGACGACTATTGGGGCGATCAGCGGACAAGTGAACACCAAAAAAGCGATGAGGATTATCTGCCATTCTGGTATGAACAACATGACTTTATCACCAACCTGCAAATCAGGACGTGTGGGCAGCGTCCACACATCTTCATTTCCTTTATTGACATTGCAAAATGTTCGGAAAGCGCATTTGTGGCATTCCAATCCGTGAGTATCAGATTCAACTATGCGAAGTTTCATGAAATCTGAGGATTTATCAATAACGACAGCCGTAAGGTATCTTTCTTCCATTCCCAATAGCCGTCCCGGCTAAGGTTTAACTATTGACCGCCCTCTGTGGCCTCGCCGGTCTCCCCAAGAGTA
>QNDP01000195.1 GCA_003645975.1 Candidatus Hydrothermota bacterium
CCAGTTGGCGACGTTGCAAACCTAACTCTTACCTCACTCATCATGATCATCGACCTCTCTTTGGAAATGTCTCAAAGAACCACCTTCCTTAGCACAGGAAGGGAGAGAATGTGAAAATCAAGAATTGGCTGATTTCAACCTTTGATGACGGCAATTGGTCTCATACGGGCGACTTTCCTTGCGATGCCCGCCCTGTGCACAGTATCGACGACGATGTCAACATCTTTGTAAGCTTCGGGCACCTCCTCACGAAGTGTCTCATCGGAATGCGCACGGACTTTGATGCCCTTGCGTTTGAGCTCCTCGACGATCGAGCGACCTCTTGTCCTGCGAACTGCGGCAGCGCGTGAAAGCACACGACCGGCACCATGCGCGGTTGAACCGAAAGTCTCCTGCATAGCGCGTTCCGTGCCCAAAAGCACATAGGAGGCAGTACCCATATCGCCCGGAATCAGAACAGGTTGACCGATAGGTCGATAAAGCGGCGAGAGTTCTGGACGGCCTTTTGCGAAAGCACGGGTCGCACCTTTGCGGTGGACGACGAGCTTCATCTTTTTGCCGTTGACCACATGCTCCTCGACTTTGGCGATGTTATGAGCCACATCATAGACGATATGAAGGCCAAGCTCCTCAGCGCTTTTCTTGAACACCTTCTCGAAACTTTCACGAACCCAATGTGTTATGAACTGGCGGTTTGTCCATGCGTAATTAGCCGCCGAGACCATTGCACCGAAATAAGCGCGACCTTCGGGCGACTTGATCGGCACACATGCAAGCTGGCGGTCGGGCACACGAATGCCGTAGCGGTGCATCGCCTGGCCGAGTTTTCGGACATAGTCATCGCAAATCTGATGGCCGAATCCGCGCGAACCGGTATGCACCATGATGGTGATCAACCCGACTTCAAGTCCCATGACCTTGGCGGCCTCTTGGTCGTAAATCTGATCGACCACTTGGATCTCGAGGAAATGGTTGCCTGCGCCGAGCGAGCCGAGCTGCGGCCTCCCGCGTTCTATGGCTCTGTGTGAAACCTTTGACGGATCAGCGCCTTTCATTGTGCCGCCTTCCTCAATCCGCTCAAGGTCTTCAGGCCATCCAAATCCCTTCTCAATCGCCCACTTGGCGCCTTTGACCATCACTTCTTGCAATTCAGATCGAGAAAAGGTTAGCTTACCCTTAACGCCAACCCCAGCAGGGACATTCATGAAAATTGTGTCCAAAAGTTTGTCCAAATAAGGTTCAATTTCTTTCTTCGTCAAATTAGTTCTAATGATGCGGACGCCGCAATTTATGTCGTAGCCCACACCACCGGGCGAGATTACGCCTGTCTCGTAATCCATTGCGGCCACTCCACCAATAGGGAATCCATAGCCCCAATGAATATCAGGCATTGCAAGCGAATACTTTACGATGCCCGGCAGTGTGGCGACATTGGCAACCTGTTCTGGAGCTTGGTCTTGAATGATCGATTTGATAAGTCTCTCGGACGCATAGATTATTCCCGGAACGCGCATTCCCGGTTTGTAACTCTTTGGGATGCGCCACCTGTAACTGTCAATCTTCTCAAGTGGCCCTCTCCAAGCTCTGCTCATATCGAAAGCCTCCTTTTTCTATGCAAAAAATTTCAAAATCGTAGTGCCAAAATGGCCTGCTAATTCTATCTCAACCCAAAGGAATATTCAACGAAAGAAACGGGGGAGGAGGTTAAAAATGGTGGACGATGCGATCAATTTAGAGTTGAGGGAGGCCGTAAAGCCTCCCTCCATTCCTTTCACTGTCCATCTTCTATAAATACAAGTCCGAAATCGCCGTAGGACACTTCGACATCCATTTTGCCTTTTTGTCCGGAACCGAAGACAGCCGTCTTTGAGAACGGACCCTTTCGTTGCGAGTTGACACCCTTTGGAAGGGTAAATTCACCCCATTTGACAGTAGCATTAAGTGTGAAATCGGCATCTTTGGGCACATAGACATCGACATCTCCACCGGAAACTCTGATCTCCACATCCTCAACGCCTTGGCCGAATTTGATGTCCGCATCGCCGCCCGACACCTTGATTTTGGCTTTTGTTGGGGCATTGACTATATCGAGATCGCCCGCACTAAGGTTGACCTCAATGGGAATACCTTTCGGGATAATCATGTTTGCGTCGCCGACACTTACTTCCAGCCTTAAAGTTTTGTTTTGTTCGTCAAATTCATGGTGGGTTACCCCTTCACCTTCAATTTTGACGGAGTTGCTGTCGTTCCGAGCGATTATGTCAAAATCGCCCGCTTTGAGGTCGAAAATCAACTTTTGGGTGTCCTCGATGGGGATCTCTTCCTCGATCTCCTCTATTCCGCCTCTAAAACCAGCAGCAATTGCGGCTGGGATAGAACTCAGGGATGCAGCCAGGACCTCACGAACCATTTCCATCAGTCCGTCAACCAGTTCGCCCACTCCGAACAAGCTTTTCCTGCGACCTCTTGCAGTGGTCTCGTATGTCGTTTTTGAAGCGGTTTCCTTTTCGCCAAGTGCCTCAAGGAGTTTTACGGCCTCCTCTGCCGTTATTTTGCCCTCTTCCAACATTTTCAGGATTTTGATTTTTGCTTCTTCCATCTTCCATCTCCTCCTTTTGTTCCGAAGTGGCGAAATATATAACGCAAATTTCATTTTGTGTCAATTTTGTTTTCATATCGTGAAAAGAAGACTTTCACATCGTGAAAATAAACGAATTCAGCCAAGCAGATGGCAGCTTTTCGAGGCAATCTTTTGTGTTTCAAATTGTTAACGCCGTTCTTTCGGGTAAACAATAAGTTGAATTCAAATCCGTCTCGGTTAATGGCTGTTTTGCGCACGGCTCTAAGCGCCCAAATCTTGACACCGTAATCACGATGCTGTATCTATCAAAGCCACAATCAAGATATATTTGAAAATTCAGCGCCTTATGGAATTTGGCATCTGCTCGGTTGGTTTTAACAAACGAAAAAATAGGTTAAATAAAAGGAGGATTAAGGTATGAACAAACAACAACTTGTGTCAGAGGTCGCAAAAAGGGCAGGGATATCGAAGAAGGATGCCGCAGCGGCTATCAACGCTTTCGTAGAGGTGCTCAAAGAGGTGCTTGCGAACAAAGGCAGCGTAAGACTTGTGGGATTCGGAACTTTTAGCGTCAGACAAAGAGCACCTCGTAAGGGCCGCAACCCGAGAACGAAAGAGGTGATCGAAATTCCGGCAAGATACGCTCCCGTGTTCAAACCGTCAAATCAGTTGAGGCAACTCGTCAACAAATAAAACTGAAAGGGGGTAGGGGAATCCTTTGGAATCCAATGGCTCCTACCCCCTGTTAATTTTAAAAAATTTTTCGGGAGGTTAAATTTGGCGATGTTGAGTGTCGATTTTTACAAGTCCCCCTCTAAATTGGTAGGTATAACGGTTAAAGCTCGTTATCAAATTATCAGATTATTTATTGAAGACCCTGTCGGCCTCATATACAAAGCGCTTGACTTAAAATTGCAAAAGATGTTTCTCCTTTATTTCCCTCCAAGAGAAGTCGTCGAGGACCCCGATCGATTAAAACTCCTTGAAGAATCGATAGATAGAAGTGTTTCCCTCATGCATAAAAACATTTTGTATGTGTATGGGTTGGAGAAGCAGGATAACATCGTGTTCGCAGTTATGGAGAATATTGAAGGGAATTCCGTCTATGAACTTGTGGAGGCAAGAGGTCCTTTGGATGTGGAAGAGGCCACGCAAATAGCTATAAGTGTTTGCAACGCTTTGAAATATGGACACTCAAGAGGACTGAGACACGGTGATATAAGGCCGAAAACCGTTTTTCTATCCCGTGCAGCCGTTAAGGTCTTCGGTTATGACTTCGGTTTGCTCGTCAAAGGGATACTTA
>QNDP01000196.1 GCA_003645975.1 Candidatus Hydrothermota bacterium
CCCTCAAACTCGACATAATCGTGCACGAGCCACAATTTGCCCTGATGCTCATCGAAAAGCCTTTCATTGAAGTCGTGGATTATGAGATCGACCGATTTACGGGCGTTTTCGGTGTTCTGGGCGAGGATGATGAAATTACCGCCTCCGAGAAAGAGCAGATTTGTGCGGTAAAGGTTCAGCTCTTTCAGGATCCGTATGGCGAGAAATTCGAGCAACATTTCGACATAAAACGACCTTGCCCTCAGAAGCTTCAGCGCACCCTTTGACGAAATTGTGTAAATAAAATTTTGAATGCCAGATATGTCCACACCGATGAACATGTAGCGCTTGGTTTTAGTGTCGGTGATCTCGTCGGATGGTAATTGAGAGAAAAGCGTCTCCTTTTCGTCGATGCCATGAACTTCAGCGAGGTAGTTATAGGCTGCCAATGCGATTGCAGCAGTGGTCTTGAGGTGATCGTAAAGGGAGACATCGGTGCCGACGCCTTCGGCTTCCGCTGTGTGCGATGGGATGAGCGAAAAATATTCTTCCAGAACATTCAAAAGAGCATCAGGATTTAGCATTTTCTCCTTCAATGCGTTCTCAAACTCGTTTAGAACCATTTGGTAGTCTTCAGGCGTAAGTTTCAGACTTTCACGCGGATAGAATATCCCTTCGCTAAGCCTCCGAAGCGTGTAAAAGACCGGTTTTGCCTCGGGTTTGCCCTCGGTTTTGATTGATGAGAAGGCCGACCTGAGAGGCCGTGAAGGGTCGAATTTGGTATCATCATAGTCGATTTTCTTCCTTTCGCCGGATGACACGCTGTCGGCATGCGCGACAAGCAGGAGGTCGTTGCGATTTTGGTTCCGCACATCGAGTTCGGGATGATTTTTGGGGCTGAAATGGTGATAGAGGGCGAAATCCGCAAGTTCTCTGGCCACATCATCACCGAATATTTGCGAAAGATGGCCTTTGATCCACTCAGAACCGAGTTCCTGATGAGTTTTTCGCGACGGACGCTGACTTGCCCTATAAACAACTTTGCCGATGTCATGAAAAAGAGCACCGAGAACTATTTTATCTCTTTCGTTCATATCAACCTCCAGAACATGATAGTTTCAATTTGTTGCCAATGAAATTCAGCGCCTTTTCAGCAACTTCAATAGCCAAAGTGGCGTCTTTTTCTCCAAACACAAGTGATGGAATACCTCCCGGTAAGGCATCAGGATATCGTGTAGGGATGTAATATTTATCGAGGGATGCTACCTCCGAACAAATTTTCTCGAAGTCTTTGTCAAAATGGACAGCGTCCTGACAGAGTTCAAACACCGAATGTCCCCACACCTCATCGGCTCCTTTAAAAAGCAAAAAAGCCTTAAATGCCTTTTCCACCGCCTGTTGTGCGAGGAAACAGGCGACATTAAATCTTCTACCCTTTATCAAAAAAACGGCATCGTTAAGATCATGACATGCTTGCAGATACCAGTTTTTATAGGTTTGTTCGTTTTTTCTCATAAATTACCCTCCCATGCTTTTGTATTTCTTTGAGCAAAACAGGAGACACCAGGCCGTCTTCGATTTCCTTGGGGGTGTAAACGAAAAAATCGACTGCCACACGAGGTTTGCAGGCTCTATAAACTTCATCAAGTCTTTCCATAAAATCCTTGTCAGTGTCCATAACGATGAAAAGGTCGAAATCACTCGATTTATGGACATTCCCCTTTGCCAATGAGCCAAAGAGGATGATTTTTTCAGCTCCAAGCTTGATGAGAATGGGAACAATGCGTTTCAATTCCTGCTCCAGCATCTTTTTTCGCCTTGTCTTCAGTCCAATTTTAAATGGCATTGTAAACCTCTTATGGCTACCTCAAGTCTATATCTCACATGAGGGTTTCGTATTGCAAAATTTCCTATAAATAGTCATTCTTCATCTTCCCAATACCCATACTGATCAGGAGCTTCTCCGACTGACTTCACAACCACAGGGTATTTTATACCCTCTTTAGGACTTTCCCGGCCTACCAGCTTAACAATAAAATGCCATTCATCTCCATAGTCGTATAGAAAAAGCATTTTCTTTTTCATCCTGTTAAAAACTTTTTCTACCCGAGTCCTCTTGACACTTTTTGCGTCTCCATCCGGATTCAATTCGTATTTAATGTCAGATTTAGTCCAATTTTTTATGTTGTTGTAGAAACCAAAGGCGTGATCAAAATCGAAATCGAAGCTATCGAGAATGGCCTTAGCCAGACGATAAAGCGTTAGGTTTCCGGGAACTGCAAGGACTCTGTATGGACTTTTTGATGTTCCTCTATACCATCTTAGGGTGACTTTGAGAAGCAGTATTTCTCCACTTTTTGCCCCTTTCATCTCTACCCTTCTCCTTTTATCCTGAAATTTTGCATTTTCCGTTCTATAAAGGCTCAATCCAACCATTCATTGACTAACGGCCTTAGTTAGCATCCACTTCAAACACCCCATAGCCCTGATTTCCTTTGGCGCCGACGCCGATGTTTTCGAGGGCGAATTTGAGCCATTTGTAAGCGGTATCAAGTAAATTCTTATCTCGACTTGCGAGAATGAATCGGTAGGTAACCCTTTCGTTGACAGTGAGGTAAAAGATGGGGTTAGGATCATACCAGTCAGCGGGCGGAACCGGTTTTCCTTCTTTTTTGTCCCAACCTTTACTCGAATAATAAGGCCCATAATGCGGGTTCATGATGTCAACTCTGAAAAGTTTGCCATCCAAGGCATTTTCCCAATCGACAGGATATGCGTCCATGAAGATGACTTTGCCCTTTTGATCCTGAGTGCCGAAGATTTCAACAACCCGTTCATCCTGGTCATATTCCTTTGCTAATTTCTCGAATTCTTCTCCGTAAGGCAAAACATCAGTATCCCCACTCAAAATCATAATCGCTGCCCGCCTCGCGATGCCTTTGACAGCGCTTCCGGGGATGATGGGCAGCCCTGTGAGGAAATCGAGTGTTATCCCTGTTTCGTAGGGCGACGGTTCACCGAGACCAATAATAAGGGGTTGGGTGGTCTTCGCATCAAGAACAGCGACATTTTTTCTATCCCTTAATCCAAAGATGACTTTGAGTTTTTCTTTAAGTTGATCATTGGAATGTGCTTTTAAAATTTTATACAAATGCGTATCCGGAAGATTGGATTCTATAATGGAGATTACTTTACTAAATTGTGATGCATCAGCAATTTTTGTTAACCATTTGGATTTTCTCCCCTTGATTTCTTCTTTGCGAATGTCGGGTGGGTATTTGTAAAACACAAGATTAAAATTGGCCGATTCAGAATCTCGCGAGAACTTAGTTTCATATCCAGCTAAATCGTCTTTCCTTCCGCGTTTTAACTTCCATTCTCTTTCAATTAACCCATTCGTGTGTGGTAAAGGGACTTCTGCAACCTCTCTGAAGACTTTTTCCTCATCCCTTGATTGCATGTTCACTCCTCCGTTTGAGCTTCTATAAGTCTTTTTAGCCATGTAACATATTTGAGGGTTTCACGGGAGAAGATGATGTAGGTCTCATGATTTGAACCCTTAATTTTTTCCAATAGGTCGTTTCCGCAGGTAATGCCTTCAATTCCTGTAACCTCTGAAAGATGTTTTGCAATGTTATCGATCACGGTCTTCCCCTCATCTTTTGATAGACAGAACGCTACAGTTTGACCTAAACCAGAGGTCAGAAGCATAGCAGGCAATCGGCGAGTCAGAGAGGCAATTTTGTCGAAGTTTTTGTCTATACTCTCGATGAATTCCCATGCATGTTTAGCCCTAACTTGTTCAAGTGACTCAATCTTAGCCATTTTCACCCTCCTATAGTTCTTTAAACCTAAGTTCCACGAAACCCTTTCCGACCGTCTCATCGCCGCCGAGATGGATGACA
>QNDP01000197.1 GCA_003645975.1 Candidatus Hydrothermota bacterium
ATTTTTCCTGTTGGTCTATACTTTTTGCAGCCCATGTCCGTAGGACAGATTTAAACCGACATCTCCTCTTTTCCGAGCATCAAACCGCCGAACCTCTCCAGCCCGTAAATAAGCGCCGTCAATAACATAAACACCACGGTGAAGTAAAGAAGGGATGATTTAAATGGCACATCCAAAATGTAAGCTGCTACTGTGGCCGTATAAAAAGCGCCGGAGACTTTGCCGAGCATGTTTGACTGAACCGCCTTCCCGCTTTTCCGCCAGAGGTAAACTCCGCCGAGCAGGAGTGCCAACTCTCGGAGAGTTATCGAAATGAAAGCCCATGTCGGCAGCCCTCGCCATTGCCACAGAGCGTATGAGAGGGACAAAGTAACTATTTTGTCCACACCGTGATCGAGCAGCTTTCCTATCTCGCTGGCCAATCCAAACTTGCGCGCAAGATAGCCGTCAAGTGAGTCCGTGATAGCCATCGCACCGAGAATGACCAAAGCAAGGATGCCATCACCGTTACGGACTTCTAACATCAGACATGGCAAAAGCATAAGCCTCAAAATGGATAGCAAATTAGGGATGTTCATTTACTTTTCTTTTTTCTTTTGCTCGACGAGATTTTCGCTTTTTCCAAAAGCTATCTTCAACACATCGTCCACATTATCAACAAATTTGAATTCGATCGACTCTTTGACATAGTTGGGGACTTCGCGCAAGTCCTTCTCGTTCCACTTCGGCAGGATGACCTGTTTGATGCCAGCGCGTCTTGCAGCTATGACCTTCTCTTTCACTCCGCCGATCGGCATGACTTTGCCCCTCAAGGTGATCTCTCCGGTCATTGCAAGGGTCGGATCGACCGGTTTTTCCGTGAGCAGGGAGACAAGTGCCGTGAAAATGGCTATTCCCGCAGAGGGTCCGTCTTTTGGAATCGCACCGGCCGGGACATGGATGTGGATGTCATAATGCTGATAGAACTTGGGATCGATTCCAAGCTGCTCGGATTTTGCACGGACAAGTGAGAGAGCGGCTTCAGCGGACTCCTTCATGACTTCGCCAAGCTGACCTGTGAGGTATAGGTTTTTACCACCCGGCATTTTGAGGGCTTCTATGAACAGGATGTCTCCACCTGTCGGAGTCCAAGCAAGTCCTGTAACGACGCCGATTTCTCCTCGACGTGCAGCGACCTCAGAGTAATACTGAGGAGGACCGAGATATTGTTCGACTTTTTTCGGCGTAATTAGAAGCCTTTTCTTTTTCAGCTTGCCTGACGCCACCTGCTTTGCTATCTTCCTCAGAATGCTACCGATCTGCCTTTCAAGATTGCGGACACCGGCCTCCCGTGTGTATTCGCGGATGATCCTGAAGATGGCCTTGTCCTGGAACCTTATATCAAATTCGTCGAGACCGTTTTCTTTCTTTTGACGAGGGATGAGGTAATGTTTGGCGATTTGAAGTTTTTCCTCATCGACATAACCCGGCAGCTCTATGATTTCCATGCGGTCGAGCAACGCCGGCGGTATTGTAGCCGTGACATTTGCAGTAGTTATGAAAAGCACTTTTGAGAGGTCGAATGGGACATCGAGATAGTGATCGACGAATTCTCTGTTTTGCTCTGGATCAAGCACTTCGAGCAACGCAGCGGCAGGGTCGCCGCGAAAATCGACGCCGATCTTATCGATTTCGTCGAGCATAAAGACTGGATTTTTTGTTCCAGCCTGTCGGATGCCCTGAATGATCCGTCCGGGCAGTGCACCGACATAGGTGCGCCTATGGCCACGTATCTCGGCCTCGTCGCGCACGCCGCCGAGCGACAACCTAACAAATTTGCGGCCGAGTGCTCTCGCTATCGATCGACCGAGAGAGGTCTTTCCAACGCCCGGCGGCCCCACAAAGCAAAGGATGGGGCCTTTGGTGTCCTTTTTAAGCTTACGAACCGCAAGAAATTCGATGATCCTCTCCTTAACCCTTTCAAGATCAAAGTGATCTTCGTCAAGAATTCGCTGTGCCCGCTCCAGATCGAGGTTGTCCTCCGTCTCGACATTCCATGGCAGTTCGGTAAGCCATTCGAGATAAGTGCGAACGACTGTGTATTCAGGAGAGCCAACCATCATCCGTCTCAACCGTTCGAGCTCTTTAAGTGCGACCTTTTTGACCTCCTCGGGCATTTGGGCTTTTTCGATCTTCTCTTTGAACTCCTGAACCTCTGCTTCCCGCTCGTCGGTGATCCCCAACTCCTTTTGGATCGCTTTGAGCTGCTCACGCAGGAAATACTCTCGTTGTCCCTTGTCGATTTCGCTTTTGACCTCCTGCTGAATTTTTGTTGACAACTTGATGATCTCGAGTTCTCGGCCGAGAATCGGCGCAAGCTTCCGAAGACGCTCTTTTGGATCAACTTCTTCGAGAATTTGTTGTTTTTCTGGAACTTTGATTGGCAAGTAAGAGGCGATAAAGTCGGCAAGCTTTGAGGATTCTTTGATGTTAAGTGCGACGGTGATAAGGTCATCTGGCAGGAACGGCGTATTTCGGACAATCTCTTGGAACATCGAGAGGACATTGTGGCGAAGCGCACTGAGTTCGACATCCTCTTCCATAACCTCCGGTTCTCGCAGCTCTTCAACCTTAGCCACCATGTAAGGGTCTGTTCTTATAAACTGGTCGATTCGGACGCGTGCGATCCCCTGAACGAGCACCCGCATGGATCCGTCCGGCGTCCTCAACATCTTCAGAATAATCGAAGCCGTGCCTACCCGATAGATGTCAGCCGGCCCCGGATTTTCGACATCTTCATTTTTTTGGGTAAAGATTCCGATGATCCTCTCTTTTGCAAGTGCATCATCTATAAGTTTTTGGGAATCAGGATTGGTCAAGACAAGTGGAACCATCAGATTGGGGAACACAACGCCGCCTTTTATTGGGAGAATTGGAAGTTCCTCTGGTATCTTTATTTGTTGATCCATAGGCCTCACTCCTCCGTCAAAATGTCTACCTCGACGAGTTTTTTGACTTTGCGAGGGAGTCTGATCTCCAGTATCCCATCTTTGTAAGTCGTTTTAATGTTCTCAAGGTCAACGTCTTCACCGATGAATATCGTCCTTTTAATGCGTCCGGGAGAGATCTCCAAAAGCCTGTATCGTGGTGCATCGGGATTTGTGGAGTTCACGAACTCCTCTCTCCTTTCAGCGAGCACGGTGAGTCTCCCTCTCGAGAAGCCGATTTTTATGTCTTCTTTGCGCACACCGGGCAGCGCTATTTGAACAACATATTCCCTCGAAGTTTCATAGACATTGGCTGGTGGTATTATCACAAAGAAATCCTCAAATGAAGGGAGACTGCTATGTGTCACCTCCATCATTGCGTTAAAAATTTTCACAAATTCGATCTCAGCCATGATCTCACTCCCATCTTTTGAAGTTGATTCAGTTTTATATCAACGCCTTAATCTACAACAGAACGCTTTCAAGCACTTTTCATAACCTCTAAACATCGATTTCGCTTATCGTTCCGCTAAGGCATTATGAAGACCTTCCACAGAAGCAACATGATGCCCAACAACATCGGAACATTGAAGGCAAACATCAGCTTCTCAAGAGTCCCTATTCGCTTGTCAACATATTTCGTCAGCTCCTCAAACCGCTTGTCCATCGAATCAAACCGCTTATCGACTGCCTCGAACCGCTTATCGACCGATTCCATGAAGGCCTTTATTAGCTCCCTCTGATTCTTCAACTCTGTCTCCACCCTCACTATCCTCTCAAGCAGCTCAATGTGCTTCTTGTTAAGCTCTTCTCTGAGCACTTTTATTTCTTCGTAGTGGTTATCGTGGACGCCGATGTGCCTTTCATGCATGGAAAGCGCGGACGGCCCGAAAATAGATTCCCAAAACGCC
>QNDP01000198.1 GCA_003645975.1 Candidatus Hydrothermota bacterium
ACGGCCTCGTCCAGTTGACATATTTTCCAATTTGTGTATATTAACAACCATGCTGAGAAAATGGGCGAACGTAATGAAAGCAATGTCGGATGAGACAAGATTAAAGATACTTTCCCTTCTGTTCGTTAATGATGCTTATGTAGGGGAAGTTGCCAAAAAAATAGGTATTTCGCCTTCGGTTGCCTCACGGCACTTGAGGACGCTTGAAAATGCGGGGCTTGTTACCCGCATCAAATTGGGCAACCGGGTGAAATACAGGGCCAACCGTGAAAAGACTGAAAAAATGTTGGGCGAAATGATTGAATATTTACATAGGCTGGAGATTAACCAAAAACAGGAGGTGACCTATGGCCTGGATTAATTTTGTGCTCGGTGTATGGCTTATCATTGCCTCATTCATTTCCGGGATAACGGCAAGCCATTCTGCTAGCATGTGGAACCACATCATTGTTGGAATTCTGCTTGTGATCTTCGCCTACCTCGCCACAAAGGCCAAAAAATCCATGTGCTGGATAAACGTCATTGCTGGACTCTGGATCTTTATATCCGCTTTCACCGGTGCTGCTACTTCTCAGGCAAACTATCTGATCGTGGGAATCATTGTTGCGATTGTGGGTCTTTGGGCAGCTCTGAGCAAACCAGCCACCGAATAGTGTCCAATTTCTGTTGTCGGATACGCCGGGCCCCGGTTGGGGTCCGGTTTTTTGTATTGTGCCGGTTTGCTTGACACTGCCTTTAATGATAGGTATCATTTTGCAAGCTTTGAAAAAAAGGAGGAGGTCTTATGAAAAGAGCATTGGTGCTCATAGCTATTGTCGGTGTGGTGGTTCTGTTTACATCATGCAAATCTAAAAATGTGAAGGAGTTGGAGGAAAGAGTGACACAGTTAGAGGCTCAGGTTGACCAACTAACGAACACCGTTAACGATCTGACTCAGCGTGTGGAGATGCTTGAAGAGACAGTTGGTGCATTGGAAACACAGCAACAAGCTCAATCTTATGGTCGTAGGAGTGTATCCCGTCCTTCGGGGACGAGACGCACCACAACAAAACCCTCTAAACCTGCTCAGCCTTCTCCACCGCCACAGGTGGGAGGGAGGTGATGGGTTATGTTCAAAAAGTTCCTAACTCTCATAGTGATTGTGGGCGTAGCAGCTTTGTTCGTCGGCTGTCCGCCGTCCGAAGAGGTGATAGAACCGCCGTCGAACCTGACGATCTCAGCCGATAACACCGGCACTATGGTCGAACTCCGTTGGGACGCATCTCCGACAGAGGACATCGACGGCTATATCGTGTATTTCAAGCCGATCAATGGCGAGTTTAATCCTATCGATACGGTCAATGTAACGAACTACACACACAACCCCGACGGATTGGCCGGTGAGTATCAGGTTACTGCCTACAAAGATGATAACGAGAGCGACCCGACTGAGACTGTCTCGTCGGTTCCTGTCGCCAACGATGTTGTAACGGTCTATGAGCTTAACGGCGCTGGCTCAGCCGGATATGGATGGGACAGGACGAGCGGGGCAGGGGCTACTTATCCGATGGCTCAAGCTGCAAGTGCCGCAAGTGTCGATTTTTACATTACTAACTTCACCGCAGGCGTGGATGTGCTTCCGTATTACATTGCATCACCCGATGTCGCAAGACAGTCGGCTTATGACGCCACGATCGTTCCGGATGCCCCTTGGCGTGTCAATGGAATCAAACAGGTTGACGGCATAACCGCCAATTCTGTGCTCCCTCAAGCCGGTGAATATCTCAACTTTGAGCAGTTGATCGGAAATGTCTATTTCGGTGTGCACACTGAAGATAACTTTTATGGCTTGATTTACACAGAAGGCACTCCAAATACCACCGAGGGAACGCAAGACATTCGCACTTGGTTCCAGCTTGTTCAGGGACTGAGGATTATCAATCACGAGTAGCAGATCAACACACCACATCCTCATAACACAAAGGGGTGGGACAGTTCCCACCCCTCTCTTTTTCGACAAAAATCAAATGTTCAACTCAGCAAACCTTTCTCCTTTTCCACGATTTTGTTTTCTGTTCTTTTAATCTCATAGACGGACTCGATGAACCTGCTCCATGCCACATCTGGCCTTTCGCATCGGATATAAGACATGTAACCCGTTGCCATGTAACTCCATGCAGCTATGTTGCGGGCGCCTCCGTCAACGGCCGCTCTGACTGCCTCCTTGATGTCATCCTCATCTCCGTCCCCGATTTTGAACATCTGGATCCAAATCTGGGCTTCCTTTCCAAGTCCATCTGCCAGCTCGACCACCAGCTTTGTAAAATTCAGCACGTGGTCGTAAACCTCTTTGCCGTGCAGGCCTATCCCTGTCCAATACGGATCGGTTCCGACGATGTCGAGTTCTGGAAGTGCGAAAATTTCGCGCCAGAAGTGGAGTTCGGATGTGCGCGGAAGCATGCACACGGCCGTCCTCATCCCGAACTCTTTCGCATAGCCGGCCAGTTGCTTCAAAAAGTCGCGGATCGACTCCAATCTGAACCTCTCGACATCTTCGTTGAGGACGGAAGGCATCTCGTAACCGAATATGGACTCAAATTTCCGCTTGCAGTGATCGCATACGCAGCTCCAACCGCCACGAGCATGTGCGAAATGGGGTTCGTCGAAAAAGATGACATCGCCGCCTATTTCCGCCGCTTTTCTGATCCAACTTTTCACAAAATCGAGGGTTTTAGGGTTGTTCGGACATGCGGCGGCCGCAGACTGCCCGTCATTGTAGCGCTGAAGAGCATCGTGGTTTAACGCTACGAACTTGGAATAGGCCTCTCCTCCGAACACGCCTGCGACGCCCCAGGGATCGATGTAGGCCTCCAGTCCGAACCGATGTGTCAATTCGACGATTTCCTTCATCGTCTCCAGATAGAACTCGGCGTCATTTTCGGAAAATGTGTGGACTACGAAGTCGATACCTGCGTCGCTCATGGCCTTAAGGTCTTCGGCGACATGTCTTGGATTTCGGACACCAAAATAAGAAACGCCAACTTTTACATCTCGATGCGTCCTCTGTTGATGTGTCATGGTCAAAGCTCCTGAGAGGTTGGATGCGTTATAATTATGCCGCCAATGCTCTTGATCCCAAAAGTATTCGACCGTTATACAATCTCCGAGTTCGCTAAATACCTCGTGATCTTCACATTGGGCGTGATTTTCATCTTCGTAATCGTCAATTTTTTTGAACGGATCGACACCTTCATGGAGCACAAGACACCCTTCTCGTTGATTCTCAAATACTACGCCTATCAAACCCCTTACCTTTTTGTCCTTCTTTTGCCCGTCGCAGAGCTTCTGGCAGCCTTCTTTTCGATCGGTGAGATGGCTCGGATGCGCGAACTGCTTGCGGTGAAGGCCGCCGGTGTGGACATCAGGCGCATATTCCTGCCGATACTCCTGTTCGGACTGCTCAACAGTTTAGCATCGTTTCTCGTCAGCGGATATGTGGCAGGTGAAGGAATGAAAAGGGCTTATGAGATCTGGGCGGTGAAAGTCAAGGGCAGGGCAAAGGCCGTCAGGAAGTCCTACGCAACAAATGTGGCTTTTATCGGCCAGAACGGAAGGCTCTTTTATTTCAAAACGATAAACTCTATCACGAACACGGCTACGGGCATCATGGTCGTCGAATTCCAAAACGGGGAAATCCGAAGGCGACTCGACGCCAGAAGGGGGGAATACAAAAACGGTTATTGGCGCTTCTTTGACGGTGTCGAAAGACGGTTCTCCGAAGATGGGGACGAGGTTGCAGCTATCTCGTTCAGAAAAATGGACTTCAGGGACATAACCGATTCGCCTTTTGACCTTATGAAGGCGCGATATGACCTGACTCAGATGAACCT
>QNDP01000199.1 GCA_003645975.1 Candidatus Hydrothermota bacterium
AGTTCTGATTTGTCGGGTGTTATTGCAGGAATAGCAAAGAGATTGAGAATAAGTCAGAAGTTCTAAACTATCAGCGTCCCCATCCTATGGCCAATTGCTGCTCTCGTCCTCTCAGGATGTGGATGCTCGGCTTTTTGGGACATCAGATTCCGTCAAACAGCCTATCCGCCAAGAACTTTGGAAGACCGGCGTTTATGATCTTTTTGCTCGCTTTTTCCACATCGTATTCCACGCGGATAATCTTAAAAATCATCTCGTCGGTGTCGAGGATGGCGAACGATGCGCGCGGGTCGTGGTCTCTCGGCTGGCCGATGCTGCCCGGATTGAGCATGTATCGCGCATCCTTCCTGAGTTCGATGACATCCTTGTAGATGAATTCCACACGATCATCCCGAAGTTCAAACGCACCCGGAACATGCGAATGGCCGAAAAGGCAGAACTTGTCGCCAAAGTGTTTGAATTGGAACATGGCATCGTAGGTCGAGATTACATACTCCCACTCTTCTGGTTTGTAAGGGGCGGCATGGACGATCAGAAGGTCATCCATTTTGACCTTTATCGGGAACTCCGAGAGCCATTCTCGATTTTCTCGGCTCAAATGTCGCCTCGTCCATTCTATCGCTGAGCGCGCATACATGTTGAAATACTGGTCGAGTTCCGGATTCAGGACTGCGGCATCGTGATTTCCGAGGACAACAATGTTGGTGAGTTTTCTGAGGAGTTTGCAGCATTCGTTCGGGTCAGCGCCATAGCCGACCACATCGCCGAGAAACACGATTTTATCATAACGCTCCCGCTTTAGACGGCTTATCACGGCTTTAAAAGCCTCAAGATTCCCATGTATGTCAGAAATTACGGCTAACCTCATGTTTAAAAACCTCGATTTTAGTCCGTCTTCAGGATGCCGAGCTTCTTTGCCACAGCATCGAGCACGCCGTTCACAAAGACACCAGAATCATCGGTCGAAAAAGTTTTGGCTAACTCGATGGCTTCCGCAATGATGAGCTGCGGCGGTGTATCCGAGTGAGCCAGCATCTCCCCGATTGCGATCCTTAAGATGTTCCTGTCGATCGCAAAGAGCCTTTCGAGTTTCCAATTAACCGCCGTCTCCTCAATAGTCCTGTCGATCTTTTCCAGATTTGCATGAACCGATTCCACGATCGTTCTGGCAAGTGCAGCCACATTTGGCGACACATCCTCACGCCTGATAGCATCTTCCAGAGCGTTGATCATGTTCTCACCTGTCAAATCCCATCGATATACCGCCTCAAGTGCAATAACTCTTGCCAGTCTTGCGCCTCGGAATTTACGATGTGCCATAAATTCCCACTTTCTTTTCCTTCAAAATCTTTTCGAGTTCATTTATGAGACGCACATTTTGTTCGTGCGTCCCAATTGTTATTCGCACTGCTGTTGGAAAATTATAAGCCCTTAAGGGTCTAACGATGACCCCTTTGTGGAGGAGCTGTTCATAAACTTCATATCCGTCAATGCCGAGTTCGACAAATACAAAATTGGCGTATGTTTTGCAATATTTAAGTCCCAATCTCTCAAATTCACGATAAAAGAACTCTCGCTCCTTTTCGACCAGTTCTCGGCTTCTTCTGACATGCTCTTCATCGTCAAGAGCTGCCGCTGCTGCTATTTGCGCCAGCCTGTTGACATTGAAAGGCAATCTCACTTTCATCAATGCGCTTACGATCTCAGGCGTTGTGAACCCATATCCTATCCTAAGTCCAGCAAGGCCATAAGCTTTTGACATAGTCCTCAAGGCTACCACATTCATTCCAGATTTCAAATACTTAATCGTATCCGGCCAATCACCATCGGCCACATATTCGTAATAGGCTTCGTCCCAGACGACGATGACATGTTCCGGCACGCGCTCCATGAACCTTTCGACTTCATCTTTCAAATTTGCGGTGCCTGTGGGATTGTTTGGATTGGAGATGAAGACAAGTTTCGTGTTCTTTTTGATGGCCTTGAGGATGGCGTCCAGATCGACCTTGTAATCTTGGGTTAGCGGCGTCTCGATGACCTCGGCACCTATAATTTTGCCGACAATCCGATACATGATGAACGATTGAGCACTTGTAACGAGCGAATCGTTCGGTGAGAGAAACGCTAATCCAAGAAGTTGAATGAGTTCAACTGAGCCGTTGGCCACCATGATCTGCTCTGGATCGACACCGAACTTTTCGGAGAGCTTTCTTTTGAGATAGTAAGCGCCGTCGTCGGGATAGAGATTGACTTCATCGATTGCTTCCTTCAGCGCCTTGACGGCTTTTGGTGATGGCCCAAGCGGATTCTCATTGGATGCCAGTTTGATGATGTCATCAGGATCGATTCCGATTTCGCGTGCGACCTCCTCGATTGGCTTACCGGGAATATAGGGTCGAATATCTTTTAACACATCTCTTGCCAAAAAGTGAACATCTGTCATGGTCGATCCTCCTTCTGATTTTCATCAATTTGAAATCTTAATCCATCGGCGTTTAAAAAATCAAAGGCATGCGTTTTGGCACACTAACACTCTGATAAGCAGGAACTTATCTTTTTGACAAGCCGTGCGATTGTTTGACAAATTGTGGGTTTTGGAACTTCCCGAAAAGACAAAAACTGTGTTGTGACAGGACATCATGGCTCACCCTCTGATTGAGCCACAAAATCAACTCTGTGGACAATTTGCCTATGCCTGTTATCAAAGTCAAATTTTCACACAAAATCCTTCATCACGAAACAGAATTGCCAACATCCTTTGCTCAATTGACATAAATGATTGTGCACCTTTATATTTAGCGCCACCAATTTATTCTAATCATTTTGATTAGGCCATTTCTCTTAGGAGGGAATATGAAGATTAAGTTGCCAAATGGTAAGGAGATCGAGGGTCAGGCTGGAAAAAAGATCATCGACTTGATAGGCAAAGATAAAAGATACCTTGCAGCAAAGGTCGATGGAAAACTTGTCGATCTCACAACAGAGCTTACTGAGGATGTGGAGGTTGTTGAAATTCTGGATTTTAATTCCAAAGAAGGTCGTGAGGTCTATTGGCACACATCCTCGCATATCCTTGCCCAAGCGGTAAAGGAGCTGTTTCCAAATGCCAAACTCGCCATAGGTCCTGCGATTGACGAGGGCTTTTATTACGATTTTGATTTGGACGGTCGAACATTCACACCGGAGGACCTCGAAAGGATCGAGGAGCGTGCAAAGGAGGTTATCAAAAGGGACATCCCTTTAGAACGCAAAGAGATGACCCGAGAAGAGGCAATAGAATTTTTCCAAAAATTGGGTGAGATTTATAAGGTCGAGCTTCTGCAAGAGATTGAGGACGAAAAGGTTACAGTTTATTGGCAGGGCGACTTTGTTGACCTGTGTCGAGGCCCTCATCTCCCGTCAACAGGCTATGTCAAGCAGTTCAAAGTCCTCCATTCGTCATCTGCCTACTGGCGGGGCGATGAGCACGGCCCTGTCCTGCAAAGGATTTATGGGATCTCCTTCCCCAAAAAATCCATGCTCGACGAATACATCCACAGAATCGAAGAGGCCAAACGGCGAGACCATAGAAAACTCGGAAAAGAGCTCGATTTATTTTCGATCCACAACGATATAGGTCCCGGGTTGGTGCTCTGGCATCCAAAGGGCGCTATGGTGCGTCACATCATCGAACAATTTTGGATAGAGGAGCATTTGAAAAGAGGTTATCAACTTGTCTATACGCCGCACATCGGCCGTTCTGACCTGTGGAAGACATCCGGGCACCTCGATTTCTACCGTGAGAACATGTATGCTCCGATGCAAATCGATGAGATTGAATACTTTATTAAGCCAATGAACTGCCCGTTTCACAT
>QNDP01000200.1 GCA_003645975.1 Candidatus Hydrothermota bacterium
GGTCAAGGAGATACCCGGTGAAAAGACCGTGATATATGAGCTCAAGGTCGGTGAAGGTGATCTCGGCAAGATCATCGGCCGTGAAGGCAGAACCGCCAAGGCGATCCGCACAATTATTGCTGCGGCCGCTATGAAGAAAGGCAAAAGGGCCGTGCTCGAAATCCTCGAATAGTGAAAAACGCCGAGGACGAATTTGTAGCAGTAGGAATAATAGTAAAAGAATTTGGGCTTCGGGGTGAGGTTAAGGTGCGCCCCGAAGCCGGTCTTTTTTATGACATCCAAGAATTCCAAAGATTTACCGTCTTCGTTAAAGGAGGCCCCAAAAAATTGGAGATAGAGTCTGTTCGACCCGCCGGCCATCACATCCTCATCTTCAAATTCAAAGGCATCGACGACAGGGATGCCGCAGAACAACTCAAACGGCTCGTCCTCTACGTGAAAAAGTCTGAACTGAAAGAACTTCCCGAAGATGAATTTTATTACTTTCAGTTGCAAGGACTTACAGTTAAAACTCTGGACGGCAAAATCGTTGGGAAGGTCATTGACATCATGCCTATGCCCGCAAGCGACATTTTGCAGGTCGTCAGTGACGATGGGCGCGAAGTGCTTATCCCTGCTCTCACAGTGTTCATAAAAAAGATCGATTTGGACAAAAAGGAAATTTTGGTCGATATTCCAGAAGGGTTAGAGCAATAAACCGCTATCAAAAAGGTCATCGAAATGGCTGAGCCTAAGTTAATTGTTGACATAATCACAATTTTCCCTCAATATTTTGCGCCCGCTTTGGAGGTCGGCCCTCTCAAACGGGCTGATCAGATCAATCTGATTACCATTAGGTTCCAAAATCTTAGAGAGTTGGCGGATTCTCCGAAGGAGATCGACGATTATCCTTATGGTGGTGGTAGTGGGATGGTTTTAAAACCTGAGCCTGTGAAAAGAGCTTTGGAACGAGCAGGTTACAAGGATGGGTTCGTGATTTTGTTTTCACCTCAAGGTAGGGTCTTGACCCAATCGCTTGCGCACGAATTGGTCGGTAAGAGACATTTGATTTTAATCTGTGGACGGTATAAGGGGGTTGACGAAAGAATTATGAAATATGTGGACTTGGAGCTGTCGATCGGCGACTATGTCCTCTCCGGTGGCGAGCCGGCTGCGTTGGTCCTTTTGGATGTGCTCGTTAGACTTATACCGGGTGCACTCGGGGATATGGATTCCGCTGCAACGGACTCTTTCGAGTCAGGGATACTGGACGCTCCTTATTTCACAAGGCCGAAAGTTTTTGAAGGAGAGCCTGTTCCAGAGGTTCTGCTGTCTGGAAATCATGCGGCTATACGCCGATGGCGCCGAAAGGAAGCTTTGCGTCGAACATTGAAAAAAAGACCGGATTTGCTTGAAAAAGCAGACCTCTCAGATGAGGATTTGGAGCTTTTAAACGAAATTCTACACGAGGAAAGGAGGAGAACCGATGAATAGCTTTGCGGTAGTCCAAGAGATCGAAAAGGATTTCCTGAAAAAGGAGAACATCCCGGAATTCCGTCCCGGCGATACCGTCAGGGTTCATGTGAAAGTCGTTGACATTAAGGAAGATCCGAGAACCAAAAAAGTCGAACGCAAGGAACGCACGCAGATTTTCGAGGGTGTGGTGATACGGCGGCGCGGAAGCGGCTTGAACGAAACCTTCACCGTCAGAAAAGTCTCTCATGGCGTCGGAATCGAGCGGACATTCCCTCTGCATTCGCCGGTGGTCGAAAAGATAGAAGTCGTCCGTAAGGGTAAAGTCAGACGCGCAAAACTCTATTATCTGAGGCAGCTTCGCGGTAAAGCTGCCAGAATCAAAGAAAGGAGGGACTAACCAGAGGTTTGAATTATGCTCAGTTTTGAATTTTTAAGAGAAAAAAGAGAGGTGCTGATAAAGGCATTGGAAAAAAGAGGCTACGATGCCGCAATAGTCGATGAATTGGTCAAACTCGACGAGGAGAGGCGGAGGCTCATCCGTGAGGGCGACGAGCTGCGCCGCATTAGGAATCAGAGAAACGAAGATGTGGCAAGACTCAAAAAACAAGGTGCTGACATCTCAGAACTTATAGCTGAGCTAAGGCAGGTCAGCCGAAGGATAAAGGAAATCGAGGAAAAACAGGCAAAGGTTGAATCGAAATTTAAAGAACTTTGGCTCCAGATCCCCAACATTCCGCACGAAAGCGTTCCAATCGGCAAGGATGAAACCGAAAATAAGGTGATCCGTCAAGAGGGGGAGCCTCGTGAGTTCGATTTCGAGCCGAAGCCCCACTGGGAACTCGGTGAAAAGTTGGGCATTCTGGACTTCAAAACTGCGGCCAAGATGTCAGGCTCAAGGTTCGCAGTTTACAAGGGGCTGGGCGCCAAACTGGAACGGGCTCTCATCAACTTCTTCCTTGATGTCCACACAAGAGAACACGGCTATGTCGAGGTGATGCCGCCGGTTCTGGTGAAATCCGAGTCGGCCTATGCCTCGGGGCACCTGCCGAAGTTCCGCGAGGAGATGTATTTCATCGAGCAGGACGAGCTGTTTTTGATTCCGACGGCTGAGACGTCCTTGGCCAATTTACACCGCGACAAAATCCTCGATGAGGATTCGCTTCCTTTGAAATATGTCTCTTATACACCGTGCTTTAGGCGTGAAGCCGGTTCATACGGCAAGGATGTGCGCGGAATCATAAGAGTCCATCAGTTCAACAAAGTCGAACTGTTCCAATTCACAAAACCTGAAGATTCATACGATGTCCTTGAGCAGATGCTCGCACATGCCGAGAAGATATTGAAACTTCTGAAGTTACCCTATCGAATCGTTCAATTGTGCACGGGTGACCTTGGCTTTGCTTCTGCAAAGACTTATGACATCGAGGTGTGGGCGCCGGGCGTAGGCCGTTGGCTTGAAGTGTCGTCCGTTTCCAACACCGAATCGTTCCAAGCAAGGCGTTCCAACACGAGGTTCAGACGCAAATCGACCGGAAAAGTCGAATTTGTCCATACCCTCAACGGTTCCGGCTTGGCAACGCCCAGAACCTTCATCGCTATCCTTGAGAATTACCAACGCAAAGACGGCACGGTGGAAATCCCCGAAGTTCTTAGACCTTACATGGGTGTCTCCGAAATCGCCTAAAGTTCGGTTAGTTTTTTGGCGACTGTTACATACCCGTGCTTCGACCTGTCGGCTCTTGTGGTTTTAATTTCGGAGAATTTGTTTGTTTTCAGCAAAAATTCAACAATCCAAGGAGACCATAAAAACAGCTCCAACCTGAACCTCTTGCCGTTCGTAAAATCGATGTATTCCCGGATAAAGCTGCCCCTTAACATGTCAAATTTCACATGGAACGATGTGGCATGGGATTCGACGAGCACATCTTTGTAATCGCCGTCAAAGACGAAGCCGATCCAATCCGCATATTCCAGATAGACAACTCCTTGAGGGGCAAGGATTCGGTTGGTTTCAGCAAGGACTTCGTTGAGCATTTCTATCGAAAAGTGAGGAAGAGGGTTGGAAATGAATGCCACAAATCCGAACTCTTCATCTCGAAAACTCGTCTTACGGATGTCCATTGTTTGGAACTTTGCGCTTGAACCCCTCCGCTCGGCATTTTCGACCGCTTTCTGCACGAATTCATCAACTACATCTATGCCAACAACTTCAAACCCAAGCGATTCGAGGGCAAAGCTCGACACGCCCATGTTGCATCCGACATCGAGTGCCCGTTTCGGCTCGATCCTTTCGACGTCCACAAGTTGGGCTACGCGCGAAGCAATTCGTTTGATCCTTTGTTGTCCCAATTCGGTGTTGGGATCATATACTTCGCTTGTGTAGTGATAGAA
>QNDP01000201.1 GCA_003645975.1 Candidatus Hydrothermota bacterium
GAAATCCTTGTGATTGTTGGGATTTTGCGCTTGTGCTCGTTCCGAATCACCCGCTGATAGATGTCGTTGACTGCATCTTCCGATATGCCAAGGAATTCGGCGGCCTCACGGACCGAAAGCTCCATCTCGACGAGGGCATAAAGCACCGAATCGATTTCACGATATGTGTGTCCAAGTTCCTCCTCGTCCGTTTGACCTTTCCATAGCCCTGCTGAGGGCGCTTTTTGAATGATTTCGGTCGGGATGTCGAGGAACTCGGCAAGCTGCCACACCTGCGTCTTGTAAAGGTCGCCGATCGGATAGATGTCGGCTGCGAGATCGCCGTATTTTGTGCCGTAGCCCAAAAGCAACTCGGTTTTGTTCGATGTTCCGATCACAATCTTGTTCTCCAGATTGGCATGGATGTAGTTGATAATCATTCTGATACGCGGCTTAACATTGGCAAGTGCCAATCTTTGTGCCCATTCGGGAAAATCGCCGTCGGGAAAAACCGACCTGAACCATCTTACGGCCTCGTTTATGTCGATAACCCTATGTCGCACATTCAATTTTTTTACAAGATTCATGGCGTCCCTTATGTCCTGTTCGGGTGAAATCCCCTTCTCGGGCATGATCAAAGCCAGAACATTGTCACCAAGTGCAATTTTGGCGAGTTTCAAAACAAGTGATGAATCTATGCCACCGGAGAGTGCGACGACGCCGCCTTTTGCTCCTATCTTCTCGACCCTCGAACGAATCGAGTTAGCTATTATGTCCCTGATGATCGGGAGTTCATCTTCTTTCAATAAAATCTCAGGAATCATTTTCTTTCCTCCTCATTTCCAATCTCAAGCAAGTCAAAAGTATAAGGTTATCGGTGCTGTCCGTGATGGATGGCTCTGCGCTCAACATGCAGTTTTGCATGAGTCTGTTGCGTAAGGCCATCTGAGACATCTCGACCTCTTCCCTGATCAAGATCCCGATCGTTGGCAATGTCGGCCAAGTCGCTCATCGAAAGCTTACAGGGTGAGCTTGCCTTTTATTTAGACATTTGTAAAAATATCTAACATGCAGAAGGTGTGGAAGGCACTCTCGGACCCAACAAGACGCAAGATATTGCAGCTCTTGAAGGAAAGGGATATGAGCGCCGGTGAGATAGCCGAACATTTCGATGTCTCCAAGCCGACGCTGTCCCATCACTTGGAGATTCTCAGGAACGCCGATCTCGTGGTGTCGCACAGGAAAGGTCAAAAAATCATCTACTCCTTGAACACCACAGTCTTAGACGAGGTAGTGGCTTACTTGATGGAGCTCTTGGAAAAGAAGCGTTGAGAAAATGTCTATGGTTCCTATGCCGTTACTTTTATCGAAATTACACAAAAGTTGCAAACATGGAGGTGGTAACGATGAGGTCGAAAATCCTTAAAAATCCAGCCTATTGGGTCATGTTGGTCATGTCCCTGTTTTTGGCCGTTTGGATCTACCTGACAACTCCCCAGAAGACGGTTCCGGTGCATCTGAACTTTCGGGGAGAGGTCGATGGTTACGGGCATAAGTTTATGTCCACATTCCTGTTCACCCTGCTGATAGCGTTTTTTGGCGTGCTCATCGGCTATCTCGACAGGATTGATCCATATCGTGAGAATGTGCGCCGTTCTCGAAGGGCTTTGAAGCCGATCTTGAACATCGCTTCAGCGTTTATGCTTTTCATGCAGTTGACCTTCGCATGGTTGATAAAGACCAACTCCACACATGTTGACTCGACTATGTTCGGTGTGGGGCTGGGCGTGCTTTTCATTCTGTTGGGGAACTATTTACCTGCTGTAAAGCGGAACTTCTTTGTCGGAGTTAGAGTTCCTTGGACACTTGCATCCGATACCGTCTGGCGGAAGACGCACAGGCTTGCCGGATGGGCATTTATCCTCATCGGAGTTTGGATCGTCATAGTCTCCTTCGCAGGGCTCAACCGGCTGTTCTGGATCATCCCGTTCCTGATTGTGATCGTCTATGTCGCATTCATCTATCCGTTCATGCTTTTCAAAAAGTTGGAATTGGAAAGGGAATGAACATCAAAGACTTTATTTTGGGCATTGAAAAACTCGGATCGTGGAGGTGATAGGTTATGAAGCTGCTTTTGTTATTTTTGCTCTCAAGCATGACCGTGCCCGATAGTGGGCGATATGTGTTTTTCGCCAACGATGAAAAAATCGGATTCGAGGAGTTCCACTCGGAGGACGGCCGCCTCGTGTCCCATCTCGAGCTGAAAATGGGCGGATTTGGCCAAATTGTCGTGGACATCGAGTTCCGATCAAAGCGTGGAATTTTGGACACTTACATCTTAAACGCAAAGACGCCACGGGGGACTCAGTATCTCAAAGTCGAACGCATAGGCAAGCGCGCCATCGCCCGTTTTTCGACTGGAACCGTAACGGAAACCGAGACTTTGGCCTTGCCCAACATCTATGTGAAAGTCGTCGATAACAATGTCATCAGCACATTGAACTCCTTTGTCCAGAGGTTTACGGCTGACAGCGAAGTGGTCATAGTGCCGCAGGCCCTTAAGCTCGTAACTATCAAGCGCATAGAGGACGGATTGGGCGAGCTTATCTGCGACGGCAAGAGCAGGGTCGTGCGTAAGTTGACCATATCCATCGACAATCGTGTGCGTGAGGAGCTTTACTTTGTCGGAGACACCCTTGCGTTCGTCTATCAGCCTCTTGGTAAAATCCAAATCTCGTTGAACGAAAGATTTAGACTGCCCAAGCGCAAGCCGAACTACAAGCGGAAAAAATTCTCGGTCAAATCAGGCGATGTGAAAATCAAAGGTGAGGTTGATCTTCCGAAGAAAACGAAACCGAAGGCTATGGTCATGTTGATAGCCGGCTCAGGCCGTGTCGATCGACATGAATTGGGCGTTTTTGATGACCTTGCGGATTGCCTCACGGCTTCGGGCTATGCGGTTGCGCGATATGACAAACGAGGTGTCGGCAAAAGCGGCGGAAAATATGAGGATTTGAGCTTGAACGACCTTATCGAGGACGCTGTCTCCGTCGCCGAGTTCCTAAAAAAGAAATACAAGGGCTTGCCGCTGATAATCTTCGGCCATTCCGAAGGTGGGATGTTCAGCTTCATCGTGGCCAAAAGGAGTGATGCCAACGGCGTCATCGCTATGGCCGCACCCTGCAAACGGCTGACAGAACTCTTGGTGGAACAGCTTGTCAGGAAAGGACTTATTGACTCATCCGAAGCTGATTCGGTTGGCGAACTCATCGACAGCTTGGTCGATTCGCTTGCCAGAAGCGAGAATGTCAAAGGGATGGTCAAGCTTCCGATTGGGGGAGCGCTGCCGGCCAAATGGCTGAAAGAACATGCCTTGCTCGATCCGGATACATTGGTGGACGGATGGAACGGCCGAACTTTGCTGATAGCAGGCTCCGAAGACCTGCATGTGCCGCCGAACGATGTGGTCAGGTTCAAAGAGCTTCTGGAGAAAAACGGAGCGGATGTTCAGTTCCTTGTGCTTGAGGGTCAAACCCACTTCTTTGAGGACCGCGATTCCTTGTGCAGCACAGTGATAGAGTGGCTCGAGGAGTTAAAAGTTGGTGAGCGAAGCGGCACGGAAGCCAAAGACCATTAGTTTCCAAAGGGCACAAAGTCTTCCGTTCTGTTTCCGAACGATGTGCAGCTCCAAGATCCTGTCCTACGGCAAGTCAAACAGACTGGTCGAATTTTTTCCACACGGGAAGATAACTTTGGCACCTCTTGCCCTTCAGGATGGGACGGCTTGGCTTCTCGATCTACGTGAAGAGCACGTGGGGTAGCATGTATTTTGAGCTCTTTTGGCAGACTCGAGCGTAGTAAATTCC
>QNDP01000202.1 GCA_003645975.1 Candidatus Hydrothermota bacterium
TGAGAGGAGGTCGTTGTCCTTCTTCTTGAGACGGCCCTTGATTGTCAAGCCCGTCTTTTTGCCGTATTCGATGTGGATATCATATCCTGTCAAAAACTGCATGAAGCGAATCGGAGACCGAATAATGAAGAAATTGATGTGTTTGCGATTCGGGACTTGAAATCGAGATCGAAGTTTGTCGGCCCATGCACTATGCATTTGCTTGATTCCGCCCTCTGTATCGACCCAAATGACTCTGTAGCCCTGACTGAGAAAATAATATGCTTCTTGAAGCAAGAATAGAGATTTACCGGCCATCGGCACGCCGTAGATTGCGGTCAGTTCGGAGTGGGCGTAGCCTCCGAAAATCGAGTTAAAAAGAGGAATCGAGCTCGGGATTGCATTTTCCGTCATGCTCGATCAACACCGAGGCCGATATATGAATAGTCCGAATTTTACATCTATTCGGCTTTGGACTCGGCCTTAGACTTGGACTTGACCTTCGATTTGGCAGTTTGAAGCTTGGCAATACGGGATTCGAGGTTGGCGATGCGAGTCTGAAGGCTGGAGAGCTCGGATTGGAGATCGGAGATGGCCTTCTCGAGTTCGCGGAATTGGTCAGCGATCATCTTGGCGGAATCGGGGTCGAGAATTAGGCGGTGCCAAAACCTCCAATCTTTGGTGTCGGTCATGGCGAATCAGATCCGGTAGTCGTATTTAAGTTTTGCATATGCTTCCGGATTTCGGCGTTGGCGATAAGCATCTTTGCGATTTTGATGTGAGAACATTCGGGGGTTCGACGATAGATGAAGGCGGGGCAGGTGCATGACCATCTGCCGTTTGTTCTCATGACTGTATGAATTCCGTGTCGGCCTTCGACGACCACTATGACTTTGTTCTTCATCTTCTTCAGCATATGTAGTTTGTATTCGTTTGTGATGCGGATGTAGAAGTTATCGGCGTCAGGAACTGCCTCAGCCTGCATCTGACTCGGCCTCGGATTTCGATTTATTGCGATTCGGCATAACCTCATACTTGATTATTGCATTTGGATAGTGGGCTGAAATGACGGTCTTGGTCTTGAGCGGCTTGATCACGATTTTCTTGAGTGGGCCGAATTCATATGGCAGTCGGAGCTCGAGCTGTTCACCGGACTCGGTTTCGGTTGAGTGGATCAATTTCTTGTTGAGATAGATATTCAGGATTTGGTTGGCAGGTAGAAACATGGTCAGCAGATTGCGATCGTTTAGGTCGAGTATGATTGTCTTAGTCGGCATGACTCTCGGCCTCGGGAATTTTGAGACCTGACTTTACGATGCGATACTTGACCCTTGGCGTCAGTGTCCATGTCTTGTTGAACAAATGCTTTTCGAGTTTGATGTGAATGACGGACGATTCTTTCCTGTCCCGGCTCAGAGCAGTTATGAGGATGTCGTAGTTGTCGTCGTCGTGCTTGAAGACGGTGACTCGGCCAACAAACGCCGAGTATTCGGAGTTCGGGTGTTCGGCCTTTATCTTCTCGGCAATTTGCTTGTGATCGGCATTGGCTTGTCTGACTAATAATGACTTTGCGTCCCAGTATTCGATGTGCTTTGCGATCGTGAGCGTTTCTTCATTGTCTTGCTTTTCGAGATTATATGTATGCTTGATATAGACCATGGCAATCAGCCCTTCAGAGTATAATACCCGAATTTGCCCCTACCCTTCCTCCGCCTAATCACGGCCCTGACCACTTTACCTTGCTCGAGCGCCTTCTTGATCGTCCTTAACTGTTGGAGCAAGACCGTAGATCCTGTATAAAAGTGAATTTTTTCTTCGTCATCGGTAAATGCCCTGACTATTGCTCGCTCCGAGTCGTCGAACTTCGAAGTCATGAAGTGGACGTCGTAAATGTAGATTGTTTTGTTGAGAATGTCGTTAATCGAAACCCGCTTCGAGTCCGGCTCGTAATTTGTCGTCGGCGTGGTTAATAGATCCTCGGCATTCACTATATCAGCATTCTGCTTTTCATCCGCCATGATCAGTCAAATGAGCATTAGTATATAAATATCGTGAATTTTACAGCTTCGACATTCGGAGTTGGTATCGATGAAAAGATTCGATGATTGTTTTTCGGCCGATGTGTAGGAATTGAACTGGCATTATACAATTTTGGCCGGTTATCGTATTGCGACTATACGATGTTGATTAGCTGTTGCGTCTGCTACTTAGAGCTATGCTTTAGGGCGTGAGTGAGGACTCGGAAAAATTGCTTTATGCCTGATAGCGAGTTCTGGATCAGCCTTTCGGCGTCTGGCGGGACAGAGACAAATGATGCTCGAATTTCGTCCGTGGCCTCGTCGTATGTGATTAGGAAGGACATGAAAGACGATCGGGGAGTGAAGCACTCGGGGAAAGAGAACACGATAGAGCACGATGTTGGCAAAAAAGGAGCTAACCTGACGTTGACTCGGTATGGATTGCAGGCGTAGTTTTTGTCCAACTCGAAAAGCAGTTTTTCGAAGAAGGATGCGAAGTTCGGTAGTGCTGTGGCGAGGAGGTTGAAGGCAGTAGTTGCGTCTGTTTTGTCGCGGAATTCGATGCTGAAGTCTCGGAAGCGAAAGTGAGTGTCAGACAGCCGGACGAGGTATTTGTCGTTCATGCGAATGAGCGTGAGGAATATCGGAGGTTTGTATATGTTTCGTTCGACTTTGCCTATGTATTGTTCGATCACGCAATCGAATTGGCAGATTGGTATATCAAAATTGGGGCAGATAGACGATGAAGGAATTGGTGTGCGATGGCGATGGACAGCCTTTTAAAATGAGTGTTCGGCGGCGGCGAAAATGCTTTTTAATAGATCGGCGTTGGAATGTCGGCGGCAGGTAAGTCGAGGCCGTGAAGCCTGCCTTGAGGCGGGCCAGATCATGATCGGCCTCGGTCTGCCGTCATTTGGCGATTTTGCAGATCGGCAGTCGGCGTCTGCGATCGGCATCGACATCATTCTTTCTAGTCAATTACTATGTCATTCTTCATTTACTAGTCTATATTCATTCTTCATTTGCTTCGCCTTTCTTTATTAGTCAATTTTTCATTAGTCAATTATCATATTCTTCATTTCAAGTCGTAATTTAATGTCGTATTCTAAAGTCATATGCGAATTCCTAATCTTCATTACGAATGCCAATCTTTAGACGAATACTATTCAATCACTAGACTCAATACCGATTTCCTAGACGAATACTAAGCTCAATAAAGATTCAATAAAGGATTTATCTTATACGGTTGATTACTCCCCGAGCCCCGTGGTGTAGTGGCCAAGCATGCGGGCCTTTGGAGCCCGCGACCCCGGTTCGAATCCGGGCGGGGCTATACATTTAGCAGTTATTGGTAATACGGCATATCAGTAATGCCGTATATCGGTAATACGATATGTTGGTAATGCGATATTCGATATTAGTCATTGTGAGTCTGACTCGGAATGGAAAGGTTAAGTATGGGCTCGGAATGAAGCAGTAGATATGGAAGACTGGGAATCGGCATTAGAAGAGGTCAGCGATGAAGAGATGGAAGAGATAGAGAAGGTATTGAAGAAGATAGCAGAGAATGTTAGGGACTTGGATTTCGTAGAGTTGGAGATAGAAGAGTATGGCAATAGATTGGCACGGCGAAAGAGTAAGAGACCGAAATAATGTTTAAATATTTGATCGGCAATCGATGATCATGACGGCAAGTTTGATCTGGAAGTTAGTGTATGTCGTCTTTGTTGTTGCCGTTTCTTGTATCGGCTTATGGCTGAGAGAGTGGATATTGATAGGATGCGGATTTTATGGCTTGATAATGTTCGCAGTAGCTGGATTAGTTCGTGAGCATGAGCAGATAA
>QNDP01000203.1 GCA_003645975.1 Candidatus Hydrothermota bacterium
AATTCATAGGCATAACTCCGGATTCTGCCGAAACTTTGGTTAAATCGTTTAAGTTTAAACCCGAATCCTATTTGATCGAATTCAAAGGCCCGAACATCCTAAGTTTCAGTAGTTTGAATTTTACGGAGCAAAATCTTAAAGATGAACTTCGTTATACTGGCCTGATTTCGTATCGGACTAAGTATCAAAAACTGTCGATAAAGAAGATTAGGCCAAAGTTTCAACTTGACGGAGAAGAGCTTATATGGGCAGGTTTTAGAACTAAGTATTTCATGATGGCTGTGATACCACTGGAAAACACACAGATTGACGACATTTACATAACCGAAACCGACAAAAACAAATTTAAACTCGATTTTGTGTTCAAGTCTCCAAATCCTGAGATGCAAGTCTATTTCGGACCAATAGATTATTACCGCCTTAAGGAGGTAGGATATGCACTTTGGAGGGTTTTCGATTTCGGTCCGGCCATTGTAAGACCTTTTGGCAAAATCATTTTGAGCATAATCCGATTTCTCTATCGATACATCCACAACTACGGTTGGGTTATTGTCATTTTCGCCGTGCTCATGAAGTTCGTGCTATTTCCGGTTAACCTCAAAAATCTCAAAAACATGCAGAAGATGCGCGAGTTAAAGCCGCAGCTTGACGCCATCAAGAAGAGGTTTAAAGACGATCCTGAGCGTATGCAGCGCGAGATGATGGAACTTTATCGCAAACATGGCTTTAACCCGTTCTCAGGATGTCTGATCCTTTTGTTTCAACTGCCGATATTTTGGGCTATGTATCAGATTTTGAGGACTTATATCGATTTGCGAGGTGCGCATTGGATTTTGTGGATCAAAGATTTATCGTCGAGAGACCCTTATTTTATCCTGCCCATCTTGATGGGAATCACGAGTTTAGCGCAGTCACTCATGCAGCCTATGCAAGATGAGCAATCCAAAATTATGGCTATAATGATGCCTTTGATTTTCACCTTTATATTCCTGACATTTCCATCAGGGATAGTTCTTTATTGGCTGACATTCAATCTGCTTGGTGTGGCCGAGCAGATTGTGTTGAGGAGATGGAAGCAATAACGGAGGGACAGCGATGCGGCGATACATCGAGGAAGAAGGCAGAACCGTGGAGGAAGCTTTGGAAAAAGCACTACAAAAAGGAGGTGTAGATAAAGCAGAGGCAAGGTTTGAAGTTTTATATCCCGGTGATCAAGAAAGGCCTGCAAGGGTCAGGCTTTACCTTGATGCTGAGGAACTTGATATCATTGAATCTGTTACACGTGAGTTCCTCGAAAAACTTGGGACAAGGGGAGAGATAGAAATAAAGCCGTCAAAAAAGGGATATTATGTCAATGTAACTACTCGCGGCTATGATTCCGTGCTGATAGGACGAGAAGGACGGACGTTGGAAGCGTTTGAACATTTACTTCGGCTCATGATCCAAAGGAGAAAACATGACATCGATATCGAACTCGATGTCTCTCATTATCGTGAGCGTAAACGCCAATTGCTCATAAATAAGGCCAAAGCGGTGGCAAAAAGGGTCAAAGAGACGCAGAGGGAGATGCGTATAGATCCACTCACCGCTGAAGAACGCAAAATAGTTCGTGAGGAGTTGCGGAAGGACAAATCAATACGGGTCTTTACCATTCGTAGGGGCGGAAACATTTATTTGGTGGTCGCTCCCGCCAATCGACGTTGATGAAACCCATTGTCGCTATCTCTACCCCACCGGGAATCGGTGCAATTGCCCTTATCAGGCTTTCCGGTGAGGGTGTCTTTTCTATTGCTCAAAAGGTCATCCTTGCCAAAAAGCCGCTTACCGCTTACCGACCCAGAACCGTCCATTATGCAAAATTTATCGACCCAGAGACCAAAGAGGAGATAGATGACGGACTGTTCTGGACTTTTCGCGCGCCCAGCAGCTACACGGGTGAGGATATGGTCGAGTTGACATGTCATGGCGGACGCATCGTCTCAAAGCTCGTGCTTGAAGCTTTCATAAAAGCCGGCGCTTCGCTGGCTGAACCCGGTGAATTTACCAAAAGGGCTTTTTTGAACGGAAAACTTGATCTGGTGAGAGCAAGAGGTGTGCTCGACATCATTGAGGCCAAGACCAGAAAAGGTGTGCATTTGGCTCGACGAAAACTTGACGGTCTTGTCTCGAAAAAGCTTGAAAGAATAGAAGATCGGCTCCTTGAAATCCTTAAAAATATCGAAGCGAGCATAAATTTCGCTGAAGATGTCGATGAAATAGAAATTCATCAGATCAAAAGAGAACTCGAAGAAGTCCTTGAAGAGATGGATCGTTTTATTGAGGATGGAAAGGCGGGACGTGCTTACCTTTTCGGCGCAAAAGTGGCGATAATCGGAAGACCAAATGTCGGAAAATCCACATTGTTCAACGCATTGCTCGGCAAAGAACGCGCTATTGTAACGGAAATACCGGGGACAACACGGGATGTCATATCTGAGGAGATTATCCTCGACGGCCTTCCGGTCAAATTGCTTGACACTGCTGGCCTTAGAGAAACATCCGATGTCGTGGAAAAAATAGGCGTCGAATTCGCAAAAAAAACGGCTGAGGAGGCCGACCTCGCAATCCTTGTCGTCGATGCCACACAGCCCGATTTTGACGATGAGGAACAATTTTTGAAAGATTTCGATCAGCCTATGATCATTGTGGTCAACAAGATAGACTTAACGGACAACAGATTACCTGAGATCCCAGATTTTATGAAAAAATTCGTCGTAATAGGGGTGTCGGCGAAAGACGGCACCGGCGTGGCAGAACTGAGACAACTTCTGGCTGATGAGCTCCACACTATATTCAACCCGGAAACAGGCATAATTTTGTCTGACATCGAGTTAAGTAAGGCTCTGATGCTCAGAATAGAGATAGCTGAAGGACTTGACAGACTCAATCAGGGCCTTCCCATCGACATTGTCTCCGACCATCTCATGCGTGCCACCGCCAAGCTTCGTGAAATGCTTGGACACGGTGAACTCAGCGACGAAATACTTAACCGCATCTTCGCTGATTTCTGTATAGGAAAATAAGGTATTTGTCTCCAAATCCGCATCGGTATTAAAATTTTAAAGAACATCTAACGGAAGGTGTCATCATGATCCTCAACCTTGAAAAACTGAAAGAAGGACCAAATGAGTTCTGGAAAGTTTACACAGCGGAAGAATTGGAATTATCCGATGTGAAAGATTTCGAGGTTGTCAGCGGCATAGATGTCCATATCAGTGCATTCAAATCCCGAACCAACATCACACTGAAAATTCAGGCCGATTTTAAGTTGAAGATGGTGTGCTCCAGATGCCTCGAAGAATTCGAGCGGGATTTCTCGGAAGAATCGACTTACTACCTGAAAGCAGGAAAGGAGGAGTTCGTCGAAGAAAAGGCACTTGTCGATGAGGATATTTACACACTTTACTATGCGACCGATGAGCTTGATGTCAAACCGCTTATCAGGGAACTCGTCCTGCTCGCTGTGCCCATGAAGCCGCTGTGTAAACCTGACTGCAAAGGACTTTGCCCGGTGTGCGGCGTCAATTGGAACTACGAGACCTGTGAACACATGGACAAAATCCAAAAAATCGATGTCAGATGGAAAAAACTTATTGAACTCTCACAAAAAATGGACATCCAATCACAGAGGGAATCGTGAAGCGACTCCGCTCAAAAGACGAAATTGTCCAGATCCTACAAAAAGACCCGATTATTGAAAAGGTCGTTATGGCCGCAACCAACACAGGCTCAAAGATTTACATGGTTGGCGGGCATGCAAGGGATCTTTTTATCGGCAGAGAAGTCCTTG
>QNDP01000204.1 GCA_003645975.1 Candidatus Hydrothermota bacterium
CGGCGGTCAGGGTGCGCCCCTTGTGCCGTTCGCCGACTTCCTGCTTTTCCGATCGAAGCTCAAATCGCTGGCAATTCACAACATAGGCGGTATCTCAAATGTTACCTATCTGCCCAAAGACCCCGGTCCTGAAGATGTCCTTGCGTTCGATACGGGTCCCGGAAATGTCCTTATAGACCAAGCGGTTAGGAAATTGTTCGGACACGAGTTCGATGAGGACGGGCGAATAGCTGCATCGGGCAAAGTGAACACAAAAATTTTAGACAAGTTGTTGGAACATCCGTTCTTCCAGCTTGAACCCCCAAAATCGACAGGACGTGAGGAATTCGACATAACGCTTTTGCCGTCTGAGATTTGGAGGCTTCCGCCAGAGGACATCGTTGCCACCCTGACAGCGTTGACCGCCAAATCCATCGGTTTGAGCTACAAGAAATTCATCCTGCCCAAAGGATTGGACGAGGTGATCGTCGGCGGAGGAGGCGCATTCAATCGGACGCTCATGCGGATGATCCGTTCGGAACTCTCGCCGATCCCCGTGAAGACCTTTGAGGAACTCGGATGGAACTCTAAGGCTCGTGAATCCATGGCATTTGCGATTTTGGGCTATTTTGCATTCAAAGGATTGCCGAACAACCTTCCGTCGGCCACCGGTGCACGCCATCCCGTCGTCATGGGCAAAATTTCGCTGCCGGTACGCAACGGTTATTCAACTTAATGTTCATAAGATGCACATTTTTGCTACTCGATTTCCGACGGGTGCACAGATTTCGTGCACATTCCACACCACCATGTTCCCTATAACACCCTGATTTCCAATGTGTTATGTATTTGGCACATCGGTTGCTCTTTTATAACCAAAACGGAGGTGAACGGCGATGAGAAAGGAAAAGATCAAAAAATTCGGGATCGGCCTGATAGGGACTTTGATAGCCATAGGGATGCTCGGGAGTTCATGCGATGTATGTGAACCGTGCATCGACGACGAGCCGCCGGCACGCCCGCGCGGCGTCAGGACGATAACCCGCGACGGCGCTGTCGAAATTTATTGGCACGCCAACGAGGAACCCGACCTTGCAGGTTACTATGTCTATCGTAACACGGCGCCATCGGGTTATTTCAGACGAATTGGCATCACTTCGGACACATTTTACATCGACCACGATGTCGTGAACGGCGAGACCTATTTCTATGCGGTCAGTGCGTTCGACATTCATGGAAACGAAAGCCCTATGTCCGATGAACTTGCACACGACACACCGCGTCCAGAGGGCACCGGAGTGATTCTGAGGGACTTCCGAACCAATCCCGAAAGTGCGGGATGGGACTTTTCGGCTGAGGCGGTGGTCTCTTACGATTCGCCGAACTGCGACATTTTCTACGAATACGACACGACTTACGGCATCTCTTTCATGAACGCTGGTGATAACACCTTGATTCAGGACTTCGGCTACACGGAGGATTTGCACGATGTGGATTACGCTCCAACTGAAGGCTGGTCATCTCTCGGATGGGTAGAGCTCATCGTCGGACACGCCTACATCGTCTGGACACGAGATAACCATTTTGCCATGTTTAGGATAACTGCACTTGGCGACGGGTATTGCGAATTTGAGTGGGCTTATCAGGTCGATCCCGGAAACCGTGAACTTGTCTTCAACGGAGATACTTTGAATTTTGAAAATCAAATGATTCAATGGAGGTGATGACCATGAAAAAGACCATTTTTGTAGTCATTGGGATTTTGGTGTCGGCCTCAATTGCCCCGCTTTTTGCAGCAGGCTGGGGCAGGATCAGTTACATCGAGGGCGAGGTGTTCATCATCGGCGAACATGACACAAGATGGGGCTACGCAACGATCAACACGATCATCGAGGAGGGCGACATCATCCGCACTGAGAACAACAGCCGTGTCGAGGTTCAGCTTGAGGACGGGGTGGTCGTGCGGCTGGACGAACTTTCGGAATTGGAGTTCACGGTGCTCGATGAGGACGGTCAGACGGTAGTTACGGCGATCGACGGTGTGATTGCGGCCAGTTTGCCTTACTGGCTTTCATACAGGGACTTCCATATAGCCTTTCCGTCGGGCGAACTCGAACCATATCGTGGCGCAAAAGTCCGCGTTGAGGTCGAGGAAGACCGTGGCACCTATGTGATAGTTCGCAGAGAGCGCGCTATCCTGACCACCTTCGGCGACGAGCGAAGACTTGCGCCGCATCGCATAGCGTTTGTCGATTGGGACGGCGAAATTCGCTGGATTGATCGCTACTACGATAGGGACAGCTTCGACAGGTGGTGCGACCGTCGGGATGAGATAGTCCTTCGCAGGCCGTCGGTTCCGCCCTATGTCGATTTCGACATCGTTGTCGGTGTGATCGACCTCGATTTCTATGGGCATTGGAGCTATGTGCCGCCTTACGGATGGGTCTGGGTGCCCGATGTAGCGCCAGATTGGCGGCCTTACTGGCACGGCCATTGGGTCTGGACCTACCGTTGGGGTTGGGTCTGGGTGCCTTATGAGCCCTGGGGCTGGGTGACATGCCATTACGGAAGATGGGCGTTCGTGGTAGGCGTCGGCTGGGTCTGGGTGCCAAGGCCGGTGTTCGCCCCGGCTTGGGTGGTCTGGTCTTTTGGAACCGGCTGGGTCGCATGGGCGCCGCTCGATCCGTTCGGCCGACCGATCACCGTCGTCAACAACATCACGATCATCAACATCATCGACTACGAATCGTTCCGAGACCCGGTCTATCGATACAGGCCGCCTGTCGATGGCCGCTACGATAAACCGTATCGGGTAGTCTCAAGACCTTCGGTGAATCTGACCAAAATCTCGTGGGAGAAAAAGCCGCGCCAAGTGATAAAACCAGCGCCGCCCAGAGAGGATGTCAAGCGTAAGCTTCTCATCGAAAAGGCAAAATCCGTGCAGGTTATCGAAAAATCGCCTGTCAGAACAATTGTCTCGTCGAAGATCGAGCGCAGAAAGCAAGTGCTTCAAAGAGAGGGCATAAAACTCTCCGAAATCAAACCCAAGACTGCCATCGACACTGACAGGAAAATTTCCAAACGCAAAACGACTTACAGATCGAAATATTCGACCACTCCTAAAGCCGATTACGAAACCGAAACATCAAGGCGGACACATCGTTCCAAAACTGTCATCGATTACGATGAGGAAAGCCGCAAGGTCGATCGAACCGAGCAAAAGAGCCCCACAGTGGAGAAGCGCAAAACCACATACATCGACCGCTCGACTGGTCATAAAAGGTCTTACTACATCGACGACGAAAAGGACGATTACGAGGGGCGTAAAGAGACCGCAGTCGAACGCTCTTCCAGCCGTTCCAAAAGCAGAGCTGACAAACGAACAATCAGGAGCAGCGACTCCAAACGCAAAACTTCCAAAGACTACGATGAGCCAAAGCGCAGCTCCTCATCCAAATCCAGCAGAAGCTTCTCCTTGCCGAAGGTTCGTATAAGCGTCCCGTTCTTGTCCGACGACGATGACGATGGAGACCGCTCGAATAAGCGCAGTAGTGCCATAAAATCGAGGCGCACAAAGACGAAAACTAAGAGCAAGACGACGAGGCCGACCGTTAAACTCAGGTCGAGGGACGACGACCATGACAAAAGGAGGGTAACACGATGAGGTTGAAAACACTTTTCGCCGTTTTCCTTGCGTTGACACTCAGCTTAGGACTTGTTATGCCAAGCGAACTTATGGCTCAAACGGCCAAATCGGACACGGTAAAAGTCGATTCGACCAAGCTCAAAGAGAAGTCAAAGACGAGCGACAAGGACAAATTCATCGACCGAGACGGCGACGGTGTGAA
>QNDP01000205.1 GCA_003645975.1 Candidatus Hydrothermota bacterium
CGTAATCAGCACCGCGAACTCGATAGAAGTAGGTAACCTTCGGATCAGCAGTCGTATCAAGGAACGAGAAAACGGAATCCTGAGCCCATATGTTGGTCGCCGGGATGCTCTCACACACGGGTGCATCCGGAAACTTGAGTTCAGGACTCACACGGACCCAACTCGTCGTATCGCTCGCCGGCGCACGCTCGACCACAAAGCCGAACAGGTCTTGAACAGGCGGCGTTACCCACTGAACGAGAATCCCTCCGTCCCGTGCTTTCAAACCGACGATTATCGGTGGCTCAGGCGGTGTCCTCTCACGAAGTTTTTGGCAGACCGTCCTCGATGTGTCGCTCAAATTCTGACTCCTGTCATAGGCCTTCACGGCGTAGCGGTAGCACAGCGGAGAACCCTCCGGGACGGTGCGGTCAAAGAACACGGTGGAATCTGGATCATCGACAGCTCCAATGAGATACATGGGATAAGGCACACGCCGCTCAAGTTGGCGAATCAGAGTGTCTCCACATATTCCGCGATAGATTTGGTAACCTGCGACATCAGGAGAATTCGGCTTTTTCCAGTGCAGCTCGATATAGTGTTCATATCCTCTTGCCTCCAAGTCAGTCGGCGGTTTCGGTGGTGTAACATCCGGGACGATTCCGTAAATCGGGGCGCTCAGCTCGCTTTTGTTGCCATAGGCGTCAACCGCACGGATACGGTAGTAATATCGCCTATCCTCATAAGGCGAACCCAAACCCGGCGAATTGTCGAGGAAGCTCACGGTCAGCACGGAGTCGCTTGTGGGATGCGGTGCGAAACCCAAATAAGTTCCAAGTGTGTCCTCAGCCGTGAGGTATCGATAAACCTGATAGCCTATAACCGAATCTTTATGGCCACGAACATCTTTTGTAACTTTATCCCACGACACTGCCAGACTCTCGCCGATGGTGGCGACATTGATGTTCACCGGTGCGGCCGGAGGCGTCGAATCGTAAGGAGTAGCAGATACGACAGCACTCGGAGCACTTTGTAGCCATGTCAGGCTTATGGCTCGGACTCGATAGAAATATGTCTTTCCGGGGAAGGGGCCGTTCACCCAATGATCAACGACATAATGGCTGTCAGGCTCCCCATCGCTCCATCGCATGTAGTCGGTGAAGCACAACTTCGTTGTATCGGACAGGGAATCACCGTGAGGATCGACTTTGCACCTGTTCATCACGATGCTGACATTCACCCTCTGGAAACTTGCGCTTCCGGGGTCGCGGCGTTCGACGATGTAACCGACGGCATTGGAATCCGGATTCCAACGCACCATCACCGAAGCCTCTCCGGGCAATGCCTCGACTCCGGTCGGAGGCGAAGGTAGCACGACGACCCCGGCGACCACAACGGCCGTGTCAAGAATCTCGCTTTCTCCGCTGGCCGAAATCCCTGTTATCGCATAGACATAGGTAACGCCATAGGTTATCGACGAATCCAGATAGCCCTGTCCTATTGCGACCGCTATTCGTGGATAGATATACGCATAGCCTCTGACAGCCATAGCTATCGTATCGTTTCGCATGGCAGCCGGCAGTTCACAGACGCCGCCTCCTATGAGCGATGTGATGACGCTCTCCTCAAAGGAGTGGTCTGGAATAATCCGTCGGAGTTCAGCGCAATTGGTAACAATTTGGATGGGTCTCGCATTCAGTCTCTGGTAAGCTCCACCGACCGTCTTTCGATAGATGTTGTAACCGGTGAACTCTCTGTTGTAAGTCCACAGGATTATGGTTCGGTTTGTGTCAGCGACGGCCGTAAGTTCGACAGCCTGTGCGCCCAATGTGTCGATGGCCGCCGCCAAAATCGTCCAAACTGCCAAAAATTTGAGAAATTTTTTATTCAACATAGAACCCCCTTGTTCTACTCAGGCCGACGGTCAAATCGACCTCGGCACACAAAACCCAAAGGGCGCATCCTCGAAGTGTGAGTGTTCCTTGTATAGCGAAATCACAGCCTCCGACAAATTCAAGTTCGATTGATCCGGATGCGGAGACAAGTCCCCAAAGGATTTCACCGTAAAGATATACGCCGATGTCGCCGACGACATAAGGCAACGGAACAGTGCTACAAAGCGATGAGCCGGTCGGAGAGGTCGTCATTGCGCCGAGTCCGACGAAGACCTCTATGCCGCCGCCAAACACCCCGATGTCAAAGGAGAACTCGAGATCGACGAATCCATAGACACCCGTGAGGGTTGACGGAAGGTTGTCCATATCGACACCGAAGCGCCCGGTTTCATGCCTCAGCACCCATGCTTTCTCCTTCGGGACATTCACTCCCATGAAAAATCCGCCTTTCACTCCGCCACCTACTCCGCTGAGCAGGGCTGTGCTTATCAAATACAATTCGCCTTCGCCCTGAATGGATGTGTAGTTTCCAAGATGGAATGTGAAATGCCCTTTGGCATAGGCGTTAGATGCGGCGAGCGGGATGCCGTTTCCGAGCTTGAAAATGCCTTGAATGTCGCCTTCGATGAAATGCTCCGCTCGGTTGTGTGTAAGTCTTGCATAGGCATCGATCTCTATGCTTCCGATGTTGCTCATGACGAACTTGCCGCTGACCACCATCTGAGTGATCGTCGGTGTGATGGCAAGCACCATGCGCGCAGCCATCCCGGATTTCGTGCTGAACACATCGACACCGCCCACCGATGTCGCTATGTCGCCTCCGAGAACGATCCGCTTGAGAGAATCGCCTTCGATGTAAGCGCAACCCCAAAGATGTTGGAGAAGGGCAAGCCTTGTGGACGGAGGTCCGACCGCATGTGAGCCGCTTTCGACGATGCAGACCATAGCATATCCGCTGTCTATCTGAACTCTGACCTCGACATCCGGGTTGTGAAGATATTCCAATGTCATCGAACCGCCGCCTCTGAATCCGAACTGATTGACGGTGTCGTAGTAAATGCTGTCGAGATCGAAGAAAGCCATGTGGTTACCCCAGCTACGCTTCAGCCCAAACCTCTCAGGTTTGTCGATATAGACATAGCGTCCGTGATAGGGCAAATTTGTCGAGTCATACTTGTGGTCAAAAACCGTTACAAGCGTGTCGGATTCTCCAAAGAATTTGAAATGGATGCCACCACGAACGACGAGTGCACCCCACATCGGACCCGTCGCAGATGAGTCATATTTTGAAAGTGCAGCAGAATCGAGAGTTATAGGAAATCCATCGAACTTCTGAAAGGCACAGTTGTGGTTGAAGTCCATCCGACGGACAAGGCCGTCCGCAAGGATGTCGCCCCAGATGATGTTGAACGGCTTGGAGAAATGAACCGGCTCGCTTATGTCCGCATTTGTGAAGATGACCTCACCGGTTCTGACACTCACATATCCCGACTTAGATGTGATATTGACGCCCCAGTAATCGAGGGTCTGAGCAGTGTCGAACCGCACATCTCCGCCGATGAACATTGCGACTGAAGTTAAGCTCATCTTCTCGAACGGGAACATGATATGACTTGGCTTTGGCACAGTGTCTATCTTGCCGTCGAGTCGCGCATCAAACAGCGAATTGCCCGCAAATTGGATGTAAAAGAATTGGGCGTCCTTCCTTGAAGCTCTGAACTCAACATTGAAAGACCTGTTAGCAAGGTAACCGGGTCTTCCGGGACGCCCCAAAGGCCCTTTATAGACCAACATCTGTTCGGGCACATCGAAACTTCCAGTAACACCCTGTTCGTCAAGGACAAGCCAAGCGCTCATGATGCCGCATGGCAACGGAATGATGCCGCCCGGAGCATCCTCAGAAAGGATGAAAAGCGTGTCATTCGGGTTGTTTCCGGGTCTGATCAC
>QNDP01000206.1 GCA_003645975.1 Candidatus Hydrothermota bacterium
AAGGGTTCAGGACGGCATGTTCACCATCGGCAAAGTCCTCGAAATGGCCACAAAACTTGAGGTTCCGCTGTCAAAATTCAGCGAATCCCTGCCTCGTAAGGCTATGGGTTACGAAAGGGTGGCCTGCTCCTGGGACAAAAAGGGAGTCGTAATGCGAAAAATGAGTGAGTCAGCTCAGGGACACGAGGCCTCGTTCCTCGACGGTGTCAAGATATTCTTTGGAAACGACTGGGTTATGGTGCATCCCGATCAGTTCAAACCCTACATCCACATCTTTTCAGAGGCGGAAACACAAAAGCGGGCAAAAGAACTCGTCGCAGAATACGCCACCAAGATCAAAAGTTGGATGAGGAACGATTAGCCTTTGTGAAAGCATACATCATTCTCGTTGTTCTCAAAACTCGGAGGCTTGCCGACGAAGCCGTAAAGATCATCCCAGTTCGCTCGAACAAATCTTGACAGTTCGTCCGGTTTTACAGCGGTAACACCGAGATGCATAACTTCAATCCCGGCGGCTATCGATGCCAGAAGTGCAGCTTTCTCCAGTTCCAAGCCTGCGGCTATTCCCAGAGCTGTAACGGCGGCAACCGTGTCGCCGGCGCCGGTAACATCGAAAACCTCGATCTTCATCGCAGGAATCCAGACAGGTTCAGATGCATCTCTCAGTAGCAACATCCCGTGTTCTCCCAATGTAACAAGGAGATGCTTCACAGCGAGCCTTTCCGCCGCTTCTTTCGCCAAAGCTACAAGGTTATCGGCGACTCTGGGTTCAAACTGAGTTCCGAGAGCAGCGGAAAGCTCCTTGAGATTCGGCTTGAACACTTCGACGCCTTTGTAGTCCCAGAAGTGCTTGCGCTTGGGATCGACCAATCGAACCTTGCCCTCCGTCAAGCTCAGCATTTTTTTGATCAGAAAAGGACTGAGCGTGCCCTTGTCGTAGTCCGAAAACACGACAACATCGACGGAATTGAGCCTTTCCGTCGCTTTTTCCACGAGCTTTTCGACGATTCCTTCGGGGATGTTTTCTCTCAACTCACTGTCCAATCTGAGCACCTGCTGTTTCTGTGCTATGATGCGCTGTTTCAAAGTGGTCGGTCGTTCCGGGTCTCTCACAACGCCATGAGGGTCAATATCATAGCCGTAAAGGAGTTCGACCACAGTATCACCAGCCCGATCGTCTCCGATGACACCGAGCAATTCCACCTCTGCGCCAAGCATTTTGATGTTCAGTGCCACATTTGCGGCGCCGCCGAGTTTGGCCATCCTCGACCTCTCAAGCACAATGGGCACCGGGGCTTCGGGCGAGATTCGCTCTGCGACCCCGAAGATATACTCATCCAGAATTATGTCCCCGATTACCAAAACCTTACAGTCGCGAAATCGCTCGATGGCCTGCTCTATCTGCTCGACCATTTTGTCCTCCTATTCATGGATGTATTCGTAAGCCGATGTCGCTGCTAAGGCACCGTCTGCCACAGCAGTAACTATCTGCCTGAGTTTTTTGACACGGACATCGCCTGCAGCGAATACACCGGGCACATTGGTCGCCATGTAGCGGTCTGTCGGGATGAAGCCGCTTTCATCGAGTTCGACAAATCCCTTCAGAAAGTCCGTGTTGGGCTTCAGACCGATGTAGATGAAAACGGCATCGACATCGAGGGTCTTAACCTCACCTGTGAGCTTGTTCCTGACTTTAACACCTCGAACCTTATCATCGCCAAGTATTTCATCGACAACCGAGTTTAAGACCAACTCGATTTTGGGGTGATTTCGGACGCGATAGCCGAGAATTTCAGCGGCACGGAACTGATCCCTACGGTGGATCAGGTAGAGTTTATCGACCAATTTGGCGAGATAAAGCGCCTCTGTAAGAGCTGAATAGCCCCCACCGACGACCGCTACGGGTTTGCCTTTGAAAAACGGACCATCGCACACAGCGCAATAGGACACTCCGCGGCCTGTCAGCTCGGTCTCACCCGGAACCCCGAGCCTTTTTGGCTGTGTTCCGGTGGCGATGACGACCGATTTGGCTGTGAACACCAGTCCGTCGAGCGTGTTGATCAGGAATTTTTTCTCCTCGACCTTTTGGATTTTAGTAACTTGAGCGATGACGCTTTCCGCTCCGAGATTTTTGGCATGTTCGTAGAAGAGGGACGCCAGCTTCGACGCTTCGATGCCGTCAGGGAATCCGGGATAGTTCTCCACGAAATCGGTTAGATTGACCGAGCCGCCGTGAGCCTCCTTTTCGACAACCAAAGTATCGAGCATATAGCGAGTTCCATAAATTGCAGCGGACTGCCCTGCGGGGCCTCCACCGACAATAATGAGGTCATATTCGAGCTTTTTGGCTGGCTGTTCTGCTTCCAGAATAAAAAATTGCATTGTGCACACCTCCAAAGTTACGGAATTTCAAGCTGTTACGCCACAAAGGCGGGGTTCTATTATAGCCGTTAACCGCCTATGCGAAAAGGTTAACCGAAAGGGCGTTATAATCAACGGCCTATGTGGGCGATATTCGCTTTGCTCTCGGCTCTCGGTTGGGCGATCGCACATGCCTATGCCAAAAAGGCCATGCATAAGGCTGGTATAGGCGAACTTTTCATCATCTGGCTCAGATATGTCTTTGCGCTTCCGTTCCTTCTGCCTTTCGCCCTATCGATGGATGTTCCACATTTGTCCAAAAAATTCTTCATGTTACACCTTGCATGGATCCCTTTTGAATCGCTCGCACTCTATCTGTCTCTCAAAGCGATCCGAATATCACCCTTCTCGCTCGTCATGCCGCTCCTCTCGTTCACTCCTCTTTTTCTCATCTTCACCGCATGGATTGGACTCGGCGAAATAGCCTCAATCTACAAGATTCCGGGCATTTTGCTTGTGGTTTTTGGTTCTTATGTGCTTGGCACAGGACGGACAAGGGTGCCCTTTGGACGACTTATCTCAGAGAAGGGCGCCATTTTGATGCTGATAACTGCTTTCCTTTACAGCATAACTTCTGTTGCTGGAAAGGCTTTAGTGCTCGAAACGAATCCCGTCTTTTTCAGTGTTTATTACGGTATCGTTATGACCATAGTGTTCTCGCCGCTCGCATTGGCCAACCGAAAAGGCGATGTCCGAGCGGCAAAAAAGGAACTCATAATTGCGGGTCTCGCCTATGCCATGATGATCCTCAGCCACATGTTCGCTGTTCAACTCGGAAAAGTGGCCTATGTTATTGCATTGAAAAGACTCTCAGGCCTGTTCAGCGTCGTTTTTGGTAAGCTCCTTTTTGACGAGGAGGAGATACGAGAGAGGATGTTGGGCGCTGCGATAATGGTTTTGGGCGCAATTATCATTGCATTGGCATAAAAATGAACACGGAATGGGTAAAAGTCGCAGAAGTCCAAGGTCTTATGAAGGCATATATCATCAAAGGGCGCCTCGAAGCCGAAGGTATCCCTGTCAAGCTCAAATACGAGGTAATTGCAAAAATTTATGGCCTTACGGTCGATGGCATTGGGTTGGTCGAAATATTCGTGGAAAGGGGATACGAAAATGATGCAATACGAATCATCGAACTATCAGAGTCTCATCGGGATAAAGGGATTTGAAGGGACAAGTTTGATCGATTTTCCGGGCAGGATCTGCTCGATCATCTTCATCGGAGGCTGCAACTTCCGATGTCCATTCTGTCAGAACCCAGAACTCGTCGATCCAAAGACTCTCAAGATGACGCCGAGCTTGTCGGACGATGAGGTCATCGAAAAACTTCAAAAACGCAAAAAATTCATCGATGGAGTCGCTTTCACCGGTGGAGAACCTCTTGTCTATCCGAAACTTA
>QNDP01000207.1 GCA_003645975.1 Candidatus Hydrothermota bacterium
CCTCTTGCCCTTCAGGAAGGGACGGCTTGGCTTCTCGAACTACTTCAAGAGCACAATCTTCTTCACGAAATTGAGGTTCGGATGGCTTACTCGAACGAAGTAAACACCGCTGTGGAGCTTTTCGAGCGGGACTTCGACCCTCTTGCTGCTGGATGCATCTACGGACATGCGACGAACACATCGCCCGGCTACATCAAATAGCTCGATTTTCAGGATTTCAGATGCAACATCAGCATTGATCAGCAGTTCGAGATGGTCTCTCACCACTGTCGAATTCAAAGCGACAGGCTCATTCTGGCCTCTGACCCGTCCGAATTCGTCCTCCAAGATGCCTATCTCAAAGAAATTCATGACCCTTTGCAGAAGCTCGGACTTTGTCGATGGCGGAATGGTGTCCTGCAAAAGGTCGATAAGGAACCCGAATCCGAGAAATCGATATTCGTCGTTGTCGATAAGGACTGCGACCGTTTCCCCGGAATCGAGCTGAAAGATCGGCTGAGTCGAGGGCGAATCGATTTCGAGCGGCACGAACGGCGCACGGCTGACGGTCGTCCAAAACTCCATTCCGTGCATCAAAGTGTTTTCAATGCCGATGACATGGTTGGCACGGATCGCTCGTCTCGAATTGTGAACGCCCAAGATCGGCCTCAAGACTGTGTCGATGCGCCAGAAGGCCAGATCGCCCTCGAAAAACAGGTTTCCGCCGTTCAGGAGATACCCCCTCAAAAACGGCAGATACTGACGGTAACCGTTCAGGTTGTAGTTGCCCGTCAGGAACATCAGAGCTTTGAACTCGTTGAGCATGTCCATGAACTCGTTGGAGTCCCCCAGTGCAATTTGGCCACAGAACCCGTCCGAGCGCAGAATGGAGTCGATAAACGTGGCCGCATCCAGACGGGAAGACATCGCCCAGAGAAGATATTGATTGGCACCGATCTCTATCGACGCATCGAAAATCGACATGTGATTTGCCGATGTCAACTCCACGACGAAATCGAAGACGGAGCAGTGCGGCGCATCGGGCGATACGACGACCACGAATCCGTCCGTGCTGTCGGTGAACCATTCGCCCGGCTGAACATATCCTATCTCGATGACGGAATCGATGACATGAACCTGTCCGAATTCCGTGTGCAGAACAGCCCGTGCATCGGGTCCGAACGGGGCGCTCCCCCGATTCCTAAAGGTTACGAAGATGATTACCGTGTCCCCAGGATCGGCCATCGTGTTGGAGTGCGACGAAAGTGTATCGGACATGCGGATGTTGAAGTCAGTCAGTTGTGGCGACGAGAACCAGACCCTGCGCCGATAGCGCAGCGTGTCTCCATCGCTCGTTGAGACCTCCGCCACCACCATGACTTCCTGATTGTTCTGGGCTGTTACCGGGATCTGCGCCGAACCCTCCGGTAAATCAAGCACATCCATAGGAACCAGCGAATCGATGTGAAAGGACGAAGGAGCAAATTGGAGGATGTTTGGCTCTGTGAGGATACGCACATCGACATCGTGCGATGTCTCAGAGCCGACATTTGCTATTCCCAATTTCACAAAAACGGTGTCCAAAGGCGTGAAAAATCCATTGGAATCGGCATCGTAAATCATGAAATCGACAAGTGTCAAGCTATCGGATAGGGTTCCACCGTTTTGGACAAGGATTTCGGCCTGATAAGGGATTCCACTTGGATGGCTGACCGTGAGGATGTAGGTTCCACTGTTTTCGATCGAAATTTCGGAGATGCCGTTGATGTCCGTTGTGTCGATTGCGATGAGTTGAGTGTCGATCGAGACCGTAACGACAGCTCCTTCGAGCGGCTCTCCGTCCATAAATACTTGGACATCAAAGCTATCATTCGGAACGATCGCCGCAGGATAAACTGCAAAGATGGGCGATGGCTGGCCACGCCACACATTGAGGGCAGGGTCTCCGAAAAGTGTAACCTCGAAAGCTGCTGTTACAGCGGCAGAATCGTCGAGTCCAAACGCCCTCAAGACCGCCTGACGGCCTTCGTAGACGGCGTCGCCAAGCCTCATGCCGTCCTGCCAGATGGCGCGCACGATCGCCGTGTCAGCCGTGTTCCGCCTGTGCGTAAAGATGGTGCCGGTATAGGCAACCACCACCGAGCCACCGACGGCTGCTGCGGCTCCTCGTTTCTCGCCGCTTCTTGTGGAATGGATTGTCCACGCAGCGCATTCGCATTGATGAGAGGGGTTCGCAAAGTTTGCCGTTCCACAAGATATGTCCAACATTACAAACGGCATAGAATCGTTACGCACATCATCAGGGCTAATCTCGAAGGTCAACGGAAAACTCCGATGATTAAAAATCGATACTCCATCGTTGAGATGTTCTGCCAACTCTTGGGCGAAGTTAGACGGTGTTATGGAATCGAAGAACACTATCTGCAATCCATTTTCGAGCATAAGCTCTCTTGCATAACTCATTGCAGCTTCAAGATATGGATCAGCTTCCGGATCGCCAAATTCAACCGAAACAACGCCTTTGTTAAGCCAGCCCACTCTCCTTAAGGTCGGCGTCTTCTCGTAGTAGATCGATTTTTCGATGAAACCGGCCACTTCGGCCTCGTTGCTCGACGGTATCCTCCCGATTCGGATATCCGATCTAAGGCTATCATCCTGAACCACAAAAAGATAATCTATCGGATAAAAACTGGGGATGTTGTAATCGTAGAAAACCAAAAAGCTTGGGAGGCTCGTCATGTTTCCGACCAAAAGGACATAATGCGGCTTCGGATCCCATGTCGCATAGGCGTTTTGGATGATGTTGCGGACGGCTCCGGGTGGTGTCCCGGCGTCCACTGTGATCACTTTAACCCGAAAGCCTTGCTGTGTCTTCCAGACTGCAAGCGGATGCACCTCATCCGTCAGTGGCGGCGTCGTAATAATCAGATAGTCAGCACCTTCTGCGAATGCTCCCACCGAGAGGGTCAACATAATTCCAAGTGTCGCAATCCACTTCGTTTTCATGGCTTTCATTCCCTATCTTTTAAAAATTCATCGAAAATTTCAGGAATTTTTCGGACAAATTCGATTGCATTTGCCAAATCGTTCTGCATGATGCGGTCGGCTTCGAGTTTCGGGATGCTCTTTCGTGCAAGTTCATGAAGCTTCTTTATTTTTGGGGATGTTTTTTCGACGCCTCGCAGTTGGAGCGCTTGCAACGCCGCAATTAGTTCGATTGCAATGACTTTTTCGACATTTTCGACGACTTGAAGCGCCTTCAATGCGGCCGTCATGCTCATCGACACGAAATCCTCCTGATCCGCAGATGTCGGAATCGAATCGACAGACGCTGGATGTGCAAGTGATTTGTTCTCGGAGACAAGTGCTGCCTGTGTTACCTGCAACATCATCATGCCCGAATTCAAACCACTGTGTTCCGTGAGGAACGCTGGGAGTCCAGAAAGTTCTGGATCGAGCAATCTGAATGTCCTCCGTTCGGAGATGGAGCCAAGCGAAGCCATCGATGTAGCGAGTAAATCCGCCACGAACGCAACGGGCTGGCCGTGAAAATTGCCGTTTGAGACCACACGACCATCGGGAAACACCAGCGGATTGTCGGTTACCGAATTCATCTCGATTTCCAAAATATCTCGGACATAATCGACGGTATCATTCACAGCTCCATGAACTTGCGGGATGCAGCGCAGCGAATAAGCGTCCTGCACACGCTTTTTCGGGCCTCCGGTCAACTGTGAACCTTCGATAAGCTTTTGGAACCGTTGAATTACTGTTCTTGCGCCGTTGTGTGGCCTGACCACGGCGATTTCCGTGATGAACTGCTCGGCA
>QNDP01000208.1 GCA_003645975.1 Candidatus Hydrothermota bacterium
GACTTTTGCAGGGGCTCCTAAAACTTTCTTACGCGCAGGCACGTCTCGCGTAACAACTGAACCAGCGGCTACCATTCCGTCTTCATATATCGTTATACCCGGTAGAACGGTAGCATTTGCGCCCACCCGCGCGCCTCGTTTCATCGTAACACCTTTAAAGTATTTGAACCTTTCCTCGGTCCTTCCCATAAAATTATCATTTGTGAAAGTAACTTCAGGAGCGATAAAGCAATAATCACCAATTTCAGAAAGTGCAGTAATATAGGCCTCTGTTTCGATTTTGCATCTTTTTCCTATTTTCACCTTATTTTCCACTGTAACTCCACGACCTATGATCGTATATGCACCTATTTCAACATCTTCTCTGACCGATGCGAGGTCCGCAATCAACACATTATCGCCTATCACAGCTCCGCGATAGATAACGACAAAAGTCCCTATAAGCACCCCATTTCCAATCCAAGTGGGAGGCAATTGTTTCTCTTGGGTAATTGCAGATGCCTTGGCCTTCATTGGAAGTTTTCCTATGACCACGTTGTCATCGATCCGCACATTGTTACCGATAACTGTATCCCGGTGAATGACAACATTGTGTCCGATTCGGACATTATCCCCTATCCGGACACCCTCTTCTATAACTACATTTTCGCCAAAAGTTACATTTTTACCTATTTTTGCTGATGAATGTATCATCACTTCCTCCTTCTGCATAGGCTTCACAAACCTGACATATTTGAGAATGCGCTCAAACTTACACTTTTAGAGTCGCCCTCGAGGATCGTTCCATAGCTTAGGATTGAGTTTTCAAGGATATAATTTGATATTTTCACATTTTCATCGATTATCGTGTCGTGAATCACACTGCTAATTATTTGACTCCAGTCCCCTATGGAGACATAAGGTCCTATTACAGAGCGCCTTAACTTGACATTATTTCCTATATAAACCGGATGAATCACTATCGAATCTCCGTTTACTTCAACTTTTTCAGAGTTGTCTATTCTGTTGAGCAATTTCCTGTTCGCTTTTAGAAGGGATGATGCCGTCCCACAATCTATCCATTCTTTTGCCCTTATAGCTTTGGGTTTCCAACCTTCATTCAACATAATCTTCAAAGCATCTGTAAGTTGGAACTCTCCTCTGGTCTTCACATTATGATTTATAATATATTCCAGTGAACTTTTAAGTCTTTGAGCATCACTTATATAATACACCCCAATGATAGCCAAGTTACTTTTAGGGTGATCGGGCTTCTCCTCAAGATCAACTATGTAATCGTCATCCACTACCACTATCCCGTAATGCTTCGGGTTCTCAACTTCTTTGACAACCAAAAAATCCTCACGAGTTTTTAAAAATTCTTCAAAATCTGCCTCGAAAATGGTATCGCTCAACAAAATCAACAAATCTCCATCCAAATTTTTAATCTTTTTTATAGCTTGATACACAGCATGACCTAACCCCAATCGCCTGTCTTGATATACTCCTTTAACTTCTGAACGAGGGAAGAATTTTCTAACAAAATCTATCACATTTTCATATCCATGAGAGATAACAACATAAATCGATTCAACATCAAAATCTTGTATCTTTTGGAGGATGTAGAATAAGATCGGCTTCCCCGCTACCTTGAGGAGAGGCTTAGGTGTATATAAAGTATGGGGATAGAGTCTTGTTCCCCTACCTGCCGCTGGGATAATGACTTTCACTATTTTCTACTCCCACTTCTTTTAAAACACAAGCCTCCGGCCTACTCAGCACCTGCTGAAAATTTATTGGTGAGAATTATATTAACCCTGTCAAAAATGTGTCAAGATTCAAATCCCATTGGACATCAAAGAAATATCTATGTGGTATGAGGTTTTATGCACACTCGTTTCTTTTCTAAAAGCATTTAAAAAGAATTTTATCTAACTTTCCAACTCGGCAAAATCTCCATGAGGTCCAAAATCTTATGCCTATAAAATAACCTAAATATTTGGAGGGCTTACGAGACAATTTGTTCTTTATGCCTCTTCTGGGCCATTGGCTTCTTACTTTGTAGCAACAGACAGAGCAGGTGGATTATCGAAAGAATACAGCCTATAAAGTCGTCACAATTTTTGCATAGCTTATCATGCCTCACTGCCATCCTGCCCCGTTTTCATCGCTAAATAATCTCTTAACAGCCGAGACGGCTGTCCTCTATGCTTCAATGGGTTGAACATCTCGCCCGACAACAAAAAGTTAATAAAAATTTTCCAGCAGATTCTCCATCGCAAATAAAACGGCAAATAGCCCAACAGGATTCACAATACGTTAGGCGATATTTCACTGGCGACCAAAGGGAGCCGAAAAAAACTTTCATCGTGTCGGACATCACGAAGCGATTGGCTAACAGCATCCGCAGGTTTTAGACTCCAATTTGTTATGGAGTTATAATCTTCAGCCGACATGCATCCAAAAAAGATTCTCAACCTTTACCGAATACTCCAAGTGATAATCACGGCTGTCGAAACATCGGTGGTGGTGGGCGTGATCCTTGTTTTTAAATTTCCAGTCTGGTTCATGACGATACCGCTGGGACTGGCCGTCTGGTCGATTCTGCCTTTGTTTTCGACAAAAAAAGTGGCATGGATGTTGGAGAGGTCGTCGCCCGATGTCCTCGAAGAAAGACTTATCTCCTATGTCGAGCTAAGTAAAAACCTTCCCCCTTACGCCGAACCGTTTTTTAAGAAATTAGAGTCCGAACTTACAGCCAGGTTAAACTGGAAAATCGCCCTGAAGGCCATCAAGCCGAATTACCTGTCTTGGAGGATCACTTATCTCATTGCAATTCTTGGATTTTTAAACTTGATCCTCAAAACCAGGCCGATCCCCTATGTCCAGATTGCACCGAAATATGCCGAAATTTTTGAAGATTCAACACTCGTGCTTGACATCTTCGACCTGCCGAAGGGCGGCAAAGTCATAATTCAGCCTTTGAACCGAAACCTTGAAGTGGTGAGGCTGTCAAAAGAGAGAGTCAAATGCATGGTAAGGGATCTATCGCCCGGGGCTTATAGAGTTTATGCCTATGGACCTCGTCTCCAATCGGATACAGCCAAGATCCTCGTCATGAAAATTCCGGTCGTCGAATCGCTTGTCCTCGTAGTCCCAAGAATTGACCGGAAGTTGGAACTCTTTGATCCGACTTATGTGGCTGTTCGCAAAGGCGTTAAGGTGTTCGGAAGGTTGACAGTCGTCGATGCGGAAAGCGTGAAAGTCCTTTTGGACGATTCGGAAGTCAAAGAGAAGGTCGAAAAGAGAAACCGAAACTTGCAGGTGGTGTCTTTTGAATTTAAGGCCGACTCATCGGGTCGTTTGAGGTTTGAACTGAGGAAGGGCATCTTAAAGGCTTTGAGCCCTCGAGAGGTCAGAATCGATGTCGTTGAGGACGAGCCGCCTTATGTGGCGTTCATCAGGCCGAAATTCGATATAGACCTGCCTGACAACGGGATTGTGCCGGCCGTTGGACTCGCAGAGGACGATTTTGGATTGGAAAAGATCGTCGCCTTTGTCGAGTTCAGAGGCGAAAAGCGGCAGATGGATTATCAGTTGTGCCACGGTGAACCGGTTGATACCGTGAAATTTAACCTCGACCTTAACGGATTGGGGATGATGCCGGGCGATGCGGCTACGGTTACACTCGGAGCACAGGACATCGGCGGACACTGGAGTTTCAGCCAACCGATAACTGTCAGATTTCCAACACTCGAGGAGCTATACGAGCGGACGGCGGAGACCGCACAGTCCGGTCAGCGCGATGTCGAAAACATCTCGGC
>QNDP01000209.1 GCA_003645975.1 Candidatus Hydrothermota bacterium
AAATCGTTCGCTTCGATAGGCGGATTCGTTGCAGGCGATGCCGATGTCATCGATTACATCAAACATTTTGGCCGTTCGATGATCTTCAGTGCGGCGTTGCCTCCAGCCGCTGTCGCCACCGCAGAGGCCGCCCTTGAGATTATGCTCACCGAACCCGAACGGCGCGAACAGCTTTGGAAAAACACGAAGAAATGGCAGGAAGGCCTCAAATCGATGGGCTATGACATCGGGATGACCCAAACGCCGATTGTCCCTGTCATCATCGGCGACGATGACCTCACATTTCTCATGTGGAAGGAGCTTTTCGAGAACGGAGTCTATGTCAATCCGGTCATAACGCCTGCCGTGCCGCCCGGAAGGCAGCTTCTGAGGACAAGCATCATGGCGACTCACACCGACGAGATGCTTGACAGGGCATTGGAAGCCTTTGAGAAGGTCGGTAAGAAACTTGGGGTCATAAGCCGACAGGTTTAGAAGAGAAGTTCCTTTCTCTTAGAAGACTTTAGTCGTTCATTTTCCTGTTGTTTTGTGCTATTTGGGGATGGAATTGTCCGAAGCCTTAAGCCAGATGGTCTTCAAACTAAAAGAGTTCCTTGCCTTATAATAACTCTCTCACTTTTCGATGGAGGTGTCGAGAATTATGAGAAACCTTTTGAAGATCATAGCTTTGGATTTGACTCCTTTGCCCCTCATGGCTCAGACAAGTGGTGGAGGGTCGTTGTTCTCACTGCTTCTGCCCTTCATCGTGTTTTTCGCCATCTTTTACTTCCTGCTCATCCTGCCCCAGTCTAAACAGGAAAAGAAGCGGAAACAGATGCTTGCAAACCTCAGAAAGGGCGATCGAGTGGTTACGGTCGGCGGTATCTACGGGACGATCACCAAAATCGACGGTGATGTCCTATCCCTGAGAATAGCACAAAACACCACGATCAAAATCGAACGGGACGCTGTCAAAAGCGTAGTCTCGTCCCAAGCCCAAGGCGAATCAAAGTAAAAGGACTGTCATGGTGCTGCCAATCAAAATCATAGGTGAACCGATACTCAAAACCCCATGTGAAAAGGTCGAGGATGTCGATGGCAAGGTGGTCAAATTTGCAGGCGACCTTGTCGAGACGATGTATGCACACAAGGGGATCGGACTCGCTGCACCTCAAGTTGGAAAGAAATTGCAGATAATCTCGGTCGATACAGTCTATTTGGAGCTCGGAAGTAAACCACAAGTTCTCATCAATCCGCAAGTTGTCTATGCTGAGGGCGAAGTCACGATGGAGGAGGGTTGTCTGTCGATTCCCGGACTTTACTGGGATGTCGTCCGTCCTGAAAAGATAGTGGTCAAAGCGCTTGAACTCCTGCCCAACGGCAAGCTCAGAGAGGTGGAAATCGAAGCCGATGGGCTATACGCCCGTGTGCTTCTGCATGAGATCGACCATCTTCATGGCGTGCTGTTCGTTGACCGACTGCCAGCCCGTGAGAAAACGATCGCATTGGCAAAGTGGCGCAGAATGAGGCGTGCAAGTGCATCGTAGCTTTGTATTTTTCGGGACAGGCGAGTTCGCCCAAGCGGTTCTCCGTAAGTTTATCGAAATCAATCGATTACCGATCCTCGTCGTAACAGCGCCCGATAAGCGTGCAGGGCGCGGCCTTAAGCTCCGCCCCCGGCCCATCAAGTTGATGGCCGAAGAGGTTGGCATAAAAGTGCTCCAGCCAGAATCGCTTGAGGATAAGGGGTTTCTTTCAAAAATCCGGAATTTGCAGCCGGATTTTATGGTGGTAACCGATTATGGAAAGATAATCCCGCCCAATCTGTTGCGATGGCCAAAGTTGGCGCCGCTCAACATCCATCCGTCTCTTTTGCCAAAATTTCGCGGTGCTGCGCCGATCGAGAGGGCGATGATGGCCTGCGAACGGACGCTCGGAGTTACGGTCATCATCATGGACGAGGGGATCGACACAGGCGACATCCTGTTGCAATCGACGGTCGAGATAGGCGAGGCGGAGACGAAAGGCGAGGTCGAACAACGGCTTGCAGATGTCGGATTTCGACTCATTATCCGGGCGATGGACGAATTTGAAGACCTGACGCCCCGTCCACAGTCTTCCGAAGGCGCAAGCTATGCGAAAAAGATTCGGAAAAATGAACTTTGGATCGATTGGACTTCCGATGCTAAATCCATCGCATGCAAGATCAATGCGCTGTCTCCAACACCTTGCGCTCGAACATATTTCGATGACAGATATGTCAAACTTTTCAGAGCGGTCGCCGTCCAGACCGACGCAAAGGCCGAGCCCGGTTCGATTGAAATCCAAAAGGATAGGCTTTTTGTGGCTGCAAATAATGGACTTGTGGAGATATTGGAGCTTCAGCCGGAAGGCAAAAGGCGCATGAAGGCGTCGGAATTCCTCAGAGGTTACTGTCCTCGAAAAGCGTCAAGCTCAAAGCCATCGGTTTAGTCGATACCATTCTGCTGTCCAGCGAAGTCCTTCTATTTCATCGACTTTTGGCTGCCAACCTAAGATCTTCTGCGCTTTCGCACTGCTGCAAAGCCACCATTGTGCTTCAAACTCCCTGATTTTGTCCGGATTGATGATCGAGGGCTTCCCGACGAGCTTCGAGACCTGAAGCGCCAACGCCGCATAAGCCTTTGCGATCCAAACGGGTATCTTGATTTTCACGACCCAACCGACGCCGAGCACCTCTGCGATCATCCTGCCGATTTCCGTGATGTGATGGCCTGCTTCGTTGCCGATGAAAAAGACCTCACCGACTGCCGCATCGACCTCCATCGCCCTCATGACGGCATCGACAAGGTCGGACACATGGACGACATTGACCCAATTGCCTTTGCCGACGAACGGCAGGAGGTGTTTTTTCACGAGCTTGAAGTATCTCAGGACTCCGCCATCTCTCGGCCCATAGACGACCACCGGACGCAGGATGACCACCGGAAGGTCGGTCTCGTTCAGAAGGAAGCGCTCCGCAGCGAGTTTGCTCCGTCCGTAAGCTGAGATGGGATTGGGTGGGAAATCCTCGTCGATCGGCTCCGACGGCGGCGACGGACCTGCGGCAGCTCGGCTTGAGATGAACACGAACCGCTTGACGCCGGCCTTTTGTGCGGCAAGCGCCAAATTCGCCGTCGATTCGTAGTTTCCGGCCATATAGCCGTCTTCGGAGAGCGCTTTGATAACGCCTGCGACATGGAGCACGACATCGACATCGTTCAGCGCATCGATCCATTCGCCGCTTGAGCGCAGGTCTCCGACGACGAACTCAATCGGCAAGTCCTTAATCCATCGAAGATTACTTGTCCTACGGATGAGCGCTTTGACTCTAAATCCTCGTCTCACAAGCTCCTCAGCTATGTGGCTGCCGACAAAACCGGTAGCTCCTGTGATAAAGACCGTCCTCATGATGCCTCCTTATCAAAGTTTGGGATGGACTCGATTTTAACCCAAAGTTCCGATGGAAGTGGGATAGAGGAGAGGAACGACGGCTCCGCCCGCTTGTCTCTTCAGCGGATGCGGTATGTCAGCCCTGTCTGGAAGGTCAACGCAGGCTTTTTGCCTTCGGGCGTTTTGGTCAGGCTGATAGTGTTGGTGAAGTTGAGTTTGTTGACGATGTAATAGACGAACAAAATGCTGAGCGAATGGGTCAGATTCAGATCTTCGCTCTTTTCTCCTGTAAGTGTGTAGGCTGCAATAAAATCGATCATGTTGGTCAACTGATAAGAATATTCGGCGCTGAGGGTGGTGCTGAAATCGGGTGCAGTGGTGTCTCCGAGTATCTTCCTGATCGTA
>QNDP01000210.1 GCA_003645975.1 Candidatus Hydrothermota bacterium
AACAAAATTTTGTCCAGCTCCTCCGCTGGTAATCCTTTGATGTTACCCTTTTTATCGACACCGATGATAAGCTTGCCACCATCTGAGTTGGCAAAACAAACGAATTGTTTTGCAATATCTCTGTCTTTTGGCAGCTTTTCTTTAAATTCGATGTCTGCACCTTCGCCTCGTTTGATAAGGCTCATAAGGTCTTCGGGTTTCATGTATCACCCTCCAAATTTACTTTCAATCTTTTCTTACCAGTCAAAAGGTCGTTCATAAGTCCTTTTTTAATCCTTTCCAGATGTTCCTTCTTTTGACGCAGAAGTTCCAATTTCTTGTCCACAGTCATGAGAATCTCCGCAATCCGCTTTTGTTCGGGGAGAGGGGGGAGAGGGATTAATAAGCCTTGGATCTGTGGCAAATTTATGCCCTGTTTTAGGCGGCCGCCTTTTATAGAGTGAATTTGATTCCAATACATGGAACTTTGTGTGTATATAAAAAGAAATTCCGGAAAAGCTTTATTTAAATTTACACGACATCGAATTAAGTATGACGCGAAAATTGTCTTGGGACATTCCTTGATAAGGAAAGATTTTCCTGTAGTAGCGCCAATTCTAGCAAAGAGAATATCTCCAGATTTAAGTTCGAATTTTTTAAGTAAATTATCATCAATTCTACAATATGGAACCGAACTCCAATTTACTTTGCCGTCTTGGATGTCTGTAATACGAAGGAATTTTGGTCCCACAGGCTCATTTTCAGCCTTTGCAGTAAATCCGTATTGGAAATATTCGGCCACCTCCCCCAACCTCACCACATCCCACTCCTCTGGGATTTTGCCGATGGGGGAGTCTTTGAAGTGTGTGTGGCCGATACCACGGCTGAGGAGATGCTGCATAAGCCCCCGTTTCAACCGCTCCGTGTGCTCGATCTCCTGCTCCACCTTGAGGATCGCCTCATCCACCGTCCTCAACACCTCCGCAATCCGTTTTTGTTCGGGGAGAGGGGGGAGGGGGATTTTTAAGTTTTCAAGCGTTTCCTTAGATAGTTCTTTAAAAGTGCTACCAGCACTTAACAATTCAAGTTTTTCCCTGATGGATTTGAAGTAATAAGCATAAAATAAGGGTTCAACTTCTCTGATTTTGGGCACTAATCCTTTACATCCTTGGTTTATTGTAGCATTCTCTCGGAGAACTGCCACATATCCGACAGGTGCTCGTGTTGATATAACAATTGAATTGGGCGGTAAAACCCTAAGTTTGTAGTGTTCTTTTGCCTTTTGGGATATTTTTCTAATTGAAGACCTGATAAATAGATTGTTTTCTTTTAAACTCAGGTCAGTAGGCGTTATCCAGTTAATTTCTGGCTCCCAATATTCTTCATTTTTCGTTGAAGGCGTTGTCCCAGTTATCACTTCAAAGATATTCTCGCACAGTGTTTTCTCCCACATTTTAACTAATCGTGATTTTTCTCTCACCATTCTCGTCGATTGAAATCCGTATAACTCCATCTTTTCTTGTTGTCAGAACATATCTCTTTTTCTTTGACCCATCATCTCTTTTAATTACTTCTGCACCGTTTGAATGATAATAGTATCTATTTGTCGCACTCGTATCGCTGAATCTTCCGTCTGAGATTATAACTATATCTGGCTTAAAATGATTGAAAATATCCGAACAGTATCCTGATTCTCTGCCATGATGTGAAGCAACGAAGATTGTGGTTCCAGAAAGTGCTTTGACAAACTCCTCATTATCTAAAAGTGCTTTCCACCCAGGCTCTTCAATATCTCCGGGCAGAATAATTTTTTGACCACTATATTGAACCACTGCTACAAGACTATAATTGTTTAAATTACTCGTTCCCCTTTCTGTTTGTGAAAATATATCAATCTTTACACCTCCATTATTTTGTGGTAATCGAGGATTCTCATTATCAGGAACTGGAGCAGTGTATTTTCTATCCAAATCAAGATATAACTCGACCAACTCAGAATCTTCTTTCCTGTTACTATCTTTAATAAATTCTTCAGATAGCCCCTTAGGTCGGCTCAAAACTTTCGGTTTTAATTCCAAGTCAACCATATTTTTTATATCGCTTATATGATCTGCGTGAGGATGGGAGATCACTAAATAATCGAGTTTGAAGTTTGTATTTTTAATCTTCAAATATCTTAATGGACTGAATTCTTCTCCCTCTCCGTAGCTCCCTGTTCCTATGTCGAACATGATGTTTATTCCATTAGGTGTTCTCATGTATATAGCATTACCGTGTTGCACATCCCACACAATCATAATTAGTTTACTCATGACTCTCCTCCTTGTTTTTCTTTAAGATAGGTTTTAAGAAATACTAAATGGACAATAAAGCTTGTCCCTAACGCTAAAATGACCCAAGGGAAAGGTTCTCTACATTTAACATAGAGGGTAAAGAAATATGTAGCTGCAGCCAAAAGACTGGAGTTTAAAATATTTATCAAAAGTATGGTGAGGATATGAACACTCTGAAAATTCAAAAGGTTAGGTTTATCACTATTGAGTGGTAAAACTGACTTAAATCTTGCATCTTGAAGGAAAAATCCCCGTATAGAATTTACCTGTCTCGCAGTTAATACAAAGTATTTTCTACTTTGGAGAAGCATTTTATAAACTCCAAATCCTATGAGAGTGAGTAAACAAAGAAAAAAGCCAACATAGAGAGAGATTTCATTTGTCTGTTCCTTAAAAAATTTCAGAAGAATCCCTATTAGAGCGAAAAATAAGGAATAAAATGAAAAAGCAAATCTCAATAATGCCACTCGCATGTTGTCATAGTGTCGCATGTGCTCGAAACATTGCCGAAACTCCTCTAATAAAAATTCCTCCTTCTCTTTTTCTCGTTGATATAATCCTTCTTTGTATTGTTTATTTTCCATATCAAGTCCCTCCTTTCTTTCCTCTCACATATTTTTGAAACCTGCTCCGGGGTTTGTCGGGAATGGTTCGGCGGAGCAGGCCAGACTCCAGAGCCGAAAAGATTTCGTCCATCCGCTTAGGGATAAGCATAGTTAAGTGTCCTCCACACAAATGTTAAGTGTATATTACCCTTAACATGTCCTATCCTCAAGCTCAGGGGTTGAGGTGTTGCGCAATGGAAGCCGGGAGATAAAGGCTCATTCCACATCATACTCCAATTCCTCCAGAAAACTGCGCAGTTTCTCCTCCACTTCTTTTAACACCTGATTGATTTCTCGGATGGCTTTCCATTCCGCCGGAATGTCGATCTCTTCTTCCTCTTCAATCGGATAGACATAGAGGGTTACATTGAGGTTGTAGTCGTTCTCACGGATTTCCTCAAGTGTAACCACACGCGAAAAGCCTTCCTCTTCCCGAAAATCCTTGTAAGCCTTGACGATCTTCTGAATGTGGGCATCTCCTAAACGGTTCAACTTGCGGATCGTAGGATGGGACTCGAATTCTTGCGAAGCGTTGATAAACAGCACCTTGCCTTGACGTTCTTTCGGTTTGTTCTTCCGAAACACAAGGATAGCACCGGGAGCACCGGTGTTGTAAAAAAGTTTTTCAGGGAGAAGCAACACAGCCTCCAGTAAGTCGTTTTCCAATACCCCCTTGCGGATAGCTTTCTCACGGCCGCTTCGGAAAAGGGCACCGTTGTCAATGACCACTGCGATCCTACCGGTGCTTGGCTTAGCTGACGCCAGGAGGTGCTGTATCCAGAGCCAGTCGGCATAACGATCGGGAGCCTTGACAAACCGGAATCTTTCCCGTTGAAATTCAGCTTTCTTAATTGTTTTATCTC